>JAJRQB010000145.1 GCA_024280485.1 Deltaproteobacteria bacterium | reverse complement strand
AGGGAACAGAAAAAATCCCATATGCGATCAGGTGAAGATGTTTTTTTTGCGTTCAAAATTGGTATCTCCATATAAACAGATTGCCATCGAGTAAAGATGATGAATCCGGTCAGCATACTCGTGGCGAAGCGGGGCGTCAACATGAGTGGGAGAGATATTTCACATCAGTAGAATGGTGCTGCGTAGTTGTTTAAGGTTTTGTGAGAGGGGGAGAATCTCTGTGTAAGCATGCCTGTCGGAGGACAGCACAGCAACAGTCTGAATGAAAGGTTCGGAGCAGCGGTATTCTGGAATTTCAGATTTGGAAGTAAACAGTGCTAAGAGCTGCCCACCACTTATACTCTTTAACGCCGGCTCTCTTTCTATCTCATTAGGAGCGTGGCCATAATGGCAGAAATTTGAGGCTGGGCTTTGAGTAAGTCTTTCGATCGCAAACGGGTGGCAATCCGCAACCAGAGTAGTGCTCGGCGAGTATTGAGAGGCCCGATCATAACAATTCAAGGCGCACTGCAGGCTTCCACTGCTGAGTATAATAAACAGCAGGACCGTCAGGAGAAGCATATGTCGAATTGGTGTAATATTCATTAGAGGGTCTTGACTCTTTTAGTTGTCAGCGTCAAAGAATATAGCCGTAGATACCTTAGAGATGCAAGCAGAATGCCATTTTCGTGATCTGCGTTGGTAGCACGGATTCAGGTACGAAAGATAGCTAACTAGAGACCAGTTTTTGCCAGTTCTTCCATGAGTTTACGCTGTTGTTCGTCTATTTGGTCTGGGATCTCGACATTAATGATTGCATAGAGGTCGCCCGCTGGTCTTCCGGCGGATGCGGGTACGCCAAATCCCCGCAAGCGGATTTTCCCCCCTGGTTGCATACCGGCTGGAACCTTAATCCGTTTCTCTCCTTGCAAGGTTGGAATATTGGTGCTGGTACCGAGGCAAAGCTGAGTGTAGGGGAGACGGATGTCGACCAGAAGATTATTCTCTTCACGTTGAAAGACAGGATCGGTCTCAATATGAATCTGGAGATAGAGGTCGCCGCCTCGGCCACCGGTCGGCGCAGGGCCTCCCTTACCAGAGACACGCAGTTTTGCCCCCTCCTCGATTCCGGCAGGGATACGGACTTTGATCTGCTCAACCTGTCCTTCATTGCGGTATTCGACGTGTCGTTCGCCACCTTCAATCGCCAGTCGTAGGGGGATGCCGATCTCCATCGAGTAATCTTGCCCTTTCGCCGGTTGTCGCTGGCCACGGCCTCGTTGCCCGCCGCCGAACAGCTGGCTGAAAAGGTCCTCTGCGCCACCGCCACCGAAGTTGCCAAACAGGTCTCCGAGGTCGGTGTTGCGGAAGATGTCTTCCTGGCTATAACGCTGGTGGAATCCGGACTCACCGAAGCGGTCGTACTGCTGTCGCTTCTCTTTGTCGGAGAGGACGGCGTAAGCCTCAGTAATCTCTTTGAAACGGTCTTCGGCCTGTTTATCTCCAGGATTACGATCTGGATGGTAGGTTTGAGCTAGTTTGCGGTATGATTTCTTCAGGGTTGTCTTGTCGACGTTTTTAGCAACTCCGAGAATTTGATAATAGTCTTTAGCCATTGGGGTTTAAGCTCTTCTTTCTATAACGGGATGCTGGAAATGATTCAGAACTATAGAAAGCTGCAGGCATCAGGTCAAGGGCTTTGTGCTCTGAAATGCGGAGCTTGACGGGTTGATTGGAATGCCGATAGTATGCCGGTGAAAAATTTGTAATAATGTGTGTTTCATAGGGTTCACGGATTCGCTGAAAATATTATAACTCGTGAAGAGTTTGTTGGAGTTTTTATGACTAAAATAGTTGTTCTTGGTGCCGGTATTTCCGGTTTATCTACCGCGTATGCACTTGAAAGCCTGGCGAAACGAGACAATCTTAATATCGAGATCATCGTGCTTGAAAAGCGTGAGCACGCTGGCGGCAAGATGGTGAGTGTCAAGGCTGATGGGTTCTTGTGTGAACGGGGTCCGAATGGCTTTCTTGACAACAAACCGATGACTCTCGATTTATGTCGCAGCCTCGGCATCGACGTGGATTTGCTCCGCTCGAACGATAACGCGCGTAAACGTTTTATTTATGCGGCGAACACTCTGCATCGGCTTCCTGAGGGCGCTGCTTCTTTTTTTAAGTCAAGTTTGATCAGTTGGCCCGGGAAGTTGCGGCTTGGCTGTGAAATGTTGATACCTGCCAAGCGTGACGGCGCAGATGAAACCCTTGCTGACTTCGCTCGTCGGCGTCTGGGAAGTGAAGCCCTTGAACGCCTGATCGGTCCGATGGTCTCAGGTATCTTTGCTGGAGACCCTGAAACGATGAGCCTGCGTAGTTGTTTCCCTCGAATTCACCAGCTTGAACAGGAATATGGTGGATTATTGAAGGCGATGGCCAAGCTTGGACGTCAGAAGCGTGCCGAAGTTAAGGCGGGGAAGCAGGTTGCCAGTGCCGCAGGCCCCGGCGGGACTCTGACCTCTTTTGAAGGTGGTATTCAGGACCTGACCGATGGTTTGGTGGAAAAACTTGGTGCTGAGGTGCGCACCGACAGCGGCGTGACCTGGATCGAACCGAAACAGGGCGGATTTCTCCTCCACCTTGAGGATGGGACACAAGTAGAGGCCGAAATCGTTGTCAGCGCGACTCCGGCACATGCCTTGGCCGAGATGCTGACTCAGACCGATGAACAGTCGGCGGCGTTGCTTAAAAAGATTCCCTACGCCTCAATGAATGTTGTTTGCTTTGGTTATGAGCGTGACAAGATCACCCGGGACCTTTCAGGATTTGGTTATTTGATTGCCAAAGGGGAAAAGCGCAACACGTTGGGAACCCTCTGGGATTCGAGTATTTTCCCCAATCGTGCTCCTGAAGGACAGGTGTTGCTCCGTTCGATGTTCGGTGGTGCGACTAATCCGCAGGCGATCGAACTGAGTGAAGATGAAGTCAAGCAGAAGACGATGGAAGATTTAAAGTTGATAATGGGAATCGAGGCAGCCCCCGATTTCGTCAAGATTTTCCGTCACCGTCGGGCAATCCCACAATATGTCCCCGGACACAGTGAGCGATTAATCGAACTTGATAGTCGGCTAGATAGTATCCCCGGACTCTTCTTGACCGGGAATGCATTTTTTGGCGTAGGGATCAACGACTGCGTTAACGCCTCGAACCAAATTTCAGATAAAGTTATTGCGGAGATAAAGAAACGGGGGATAATTCAGGAGGATTTGTCTTCGATATCTTCGTAAAGCCGTGCATAATCAGCTGCGATCATTTCGTAGTGACTCAGGGTCGATTCGGCGTTCCTCTCAATAACGGCACGGGCCTCGACGCTCTTGAGTTCTAATGCCATCTTGCGTAAATTGACTTCGAGCTCTTTTTCCAGCTTCATCGCCAGTTGCAATGCCTGACGCTCATCAAGGCGGGCGACCAAGCCAATATCTAAGGACTTTATGATGGGGACGTTGGCTGTCGACTCTGAAAGAATTTTTTCGAAAGGGGGCAGATCATCTCCAGGATAGATCTCCTAAAAACTATGGGCGTGCTCCCGCTCCTCTTCTGCTAGAAGAGTAAAATGAAAGATTGCCCCTTCATCCTGCATCAACTCAGTTGCTTTTAAATAATAATGCATTGCATCAAGTTCGACCTGGATCATCTTACGGATGGCTGCCTTCAGTTCAGGTTGCATCAATTTACGACTCCTTCGCTTGTTCCGCCTCTGTAGCAGTTTCGTCTACTACTATCTCTTCTGCCATGACCTGCAAGGGGGAATGGTCCAGATAGCGTAACCCACCTGATGTTGTATTTTCAATAACTGATATGGGCCCGGTATGCTCGTAATTAATTTCCTCGGTGGTTTCACCCAGATTTATAACAACACCTTCCATGAGGCATCCAAGAGCGTTAATTTTCGGGTTTGAACTTGGGTGATCTTCAACTTTGAATGCAGCTAGTTTGGCATCGACACTCTCTTTTTCTTTTTCAAGATTGGTTTTACGTTGAGTCAACAGACTGGTACGCAGTTCTATCGCTTCTTGCAGCGCTTTGCGCAGGTTCTTGGGCTTTCCGAGTGGGCCTAAAGCGGCACCGAGTCTCTGAATCTGAGATTTATAGCTACGCTGTTGTTGGCGTAAGGTAGTCAAAGCGTCTGCTTCAGGAAAATAGACGCCTGCAGTCAAGCGGGTCTTGATTCCTGAGACCGATCCGAGGTTTTTGGCTTCGATCCCGTTGAGAGCGACTGCTTCTCCTCCCGAAATGGTACCGCGCTCGACGATGATTGCTTTGGTCGCTTTTACGCTGCAATTGCGAATTTCATGCGCTACTTCGATATTGCCCCAACATTCGACCTTGACCTGATTTAAATATTTTGTGCGAAGATCACCACGGCAGCGAATTGATCCACTGCCGAGACCGGCCATGCTGCCGATTTCAATGGGTCCGCCGGACTCGAGGCGACAGGCGCCGACTGCTCCACTGATTCGAATACCCTTGCTGGCTCTGATATTGAAATCATCGAGAACATCCCCGTTGACCTCGACGACTCCGTTAAAATCAATATTACCAACCTTTAGATCAACATCGCCCCTGACGACAAATTCTTCAGCAACTGAGAGGGTCCTTCCATCAAAGACTACCCGTCCGCCGCAGGTTGACAGAGCACTCGCACCATCTTCGCTCAGTTGAACACCTTCGCCAGCGACTAGCTTAAGCAGCTGACCTTCAAGGGCTGGAATTGGTGAACCTTGTACTGTAAAACCAGTGATACCAAACTCTGGGGGATGAATGATTCCGATTTTCTGGTTCGCTTCGACATTGGTGAAGGTGTTGAGAGTACGTAAGTCGACATTTCCTTTTGCGTCCTCTGAATAATCGGCGTCTCCAGCGGTCTTTACGACTAACTCAAGCCAGCCATCTTTACCAACCGTTGACTCCGTTCCACGAGCGATTAGAACCTCTTCCTGATTAATCCCCATTGCCGCCTTACTGCAAAACTTGGCAATTTCCTCAAGATCGACACCATCCGTGACATCGCTTTTCGAGAGTAGTTCAATCAGTTCCGAAGGTGGGATGGTATTCTCAGCATCGAAAACGGTAATAAATGCGGAGAGGTTAATCTGGGATTCGTTAAGCTGGAGGCGCATGACATAAGCGGAAGACTTCACTTCAGCCAGAATCTTGACACCTATTTCTACCTTCTGATTTTCTGCTTCAGAGCCTACAGCCATCGAGTTTCCCAAGCGTAGGAGGTTAGTTTAATACTATGCACGAGAGTTTACTAGCAAAGATCACGCCATTGTTAAGGGCTTCTCGATCTGGACGGAATTCCATTGCTTATTTACAGATTTCCGTAAATCATCACCGTCCTTGACGGTTCGGTCGGTCGCTGGGTATGCTTCAGCGTTATTTTAATGATATCAAAAGGAGAATCTAATGTCTGAAGATCGAGAACGTTTTGAAAAAGATCTGGCCGAAGTCGACTGGAGATCGCTACGCATTCATACTCAGCGTGATGCGTTGATTCTTGTCGATGTCCAACTCGATATGGTAGAGGTTGCCTGTAGGGTTACAGTAGATGCGGCAAAAGAGGTTGGTGACTGGATAGAAAATGGCCTTATTGTGAAACCGACGGCCGAGCAACTCGCAAGTTGGGAAACAGAACTCGACAAACCTTTTCTGATGCTGATTGCCGCTCCCTACATTCTGATTCAAGAGGCTCAAAATGCCTGAGTCTTTTGTCTCAGTCTTGGCTGGTTATCGACAGCCTGCTGTCTTCAACCCCTGGGGGGAGACTGATCATGAAAACGATCTCAATACCCAAGGGGCAGTAATCCGTCGTCGCCAGTTGACAGCGTATCTGCAAGAACGAATCGGTCAAGCCAGAATTTTACTCCTAGCTGAAGCCATCGGTTATCAAGGTGGCCATTTTAGTGGTATTCCGATGACCAGTGAACGGTTATTGCTGGGAGGATTGCGGCACAAAGCTATTGAGCCTGAAGATGTTTTTCATTTGTTGCCACAGCGAACCAGCTCCCCCGTTATTAAGCGCGACGGCTTCACTGAGCCGACGGCGACTATCGTCTGGGGTTTTTTAAAGAGCGCTGGCATCGATCCTCGCTCTGTGGTGCTATGGAATGCCTTTCCCTGGCACCCCTATGATTCTGGCAAGGGAATGCTGAGCAATCGGACTCCAAGTGATGATGAGTTGATCGATGGGCACAAGGTTCTCAAGCAAATGCTCGCTATGGGTCAGTTCCAGATCGTTGTTGCTGTTGGTAAAAAATCTGCGAAACAGCTTGCAGGCCTTGGGATTAATGCTCTGGAGGTGCGGCACCCAGCCAACGGTGGCGCGGGAAAGTTTCGTGAACAGATGAGTGAAATTGTGGGAAGAGTATGAATTGGTGGCCTGAATTTTTAACGATTGCTCTGGTCCATCTGCTCGCGGTAGCCAGCCCTGGCCCCGATTTCGCGATGGTGTTACGGCAAAGTATCGTGAATGGTCGTCGTCCCGCAATTTATACGAGTGTCGGTATCGGAGCCGGAATCCTGGTTCATGTCTGCTACTGTTTGCTAGGTCTTGGGTTGCTGATTTCACGCTCACTGGTCCTCTTCAATTTTGTTAAATTGGCCGGCGCTGCTTATCTCCTTTATGTTGGATGGCATTCACTGCGTGCCAGACCAACTGATCCTGCTGAACATGTAGCAACAAAGATACAAGCAACCCCTTCTGCAGCTCAGACATTACGGATCGGTTTTCTGACCAACCTTCTCAATCCCAAAGCAACTCTCTTCTTTTTGTCGCTTTTTTCGCTGGTGATAAACCCGCAGACACCAATATGGGTCCAGCTTTGTTATGGAATTTATATGGCTCTGGCAACTGGAATCTGGTTTAGCGCTTTATCATTACGGGATGTTGCTCAAACCGATCTGAATTTTGCGACGGAGCTACAATCGATTCATTACGAAGGCTAAATTAAACAGCAGCGTAGAAACAATATTGCCCCGAGCCATGCTTCAAATCAGCAGAGATTGGCCTTATGTTCTTTGAAATTGTCGTTTTTACTTGTTCCATCGCCACCGCTTGGCTTCTTTT
>JAJRQB010000144.1 GCA_024280485.1 Deltaproteobacteria bacterium | reverse complement strand
GGCCAAGCGATGCCGTTGTGACAGCTGGCACAGGTGCCGTTGACCGCAGTGTGATCCATCCGCACCTGTTTCCAACCACTGGTAACATGACAAAGTTCGCAGCTGGTATTTGAGGCGATATGCTGAGGTGATTTGCCGGTGCCACCGGTGCCACCGGTGCCATTGTGGCAGCTGGTACAGGTGCCAGTGACGGCGGTGTGATCCATCCGCACCTGCGCCCAGCCGCTGGTGACATGACAGAGTTCGCAGCTGGCGTTTGAGGCGATATGCTGGGGTGATTTACCGGTGGTGCCGGTGTGGCAGCTCGCGCAGTTGCTGGTCAGGCTGCTATGATCAACATTGACCGGGGTCCAGTTGCTGGTGACATGACAGCTGTCGCAACTGGCGCTGGTGGCGGTGTGTTGCGGGGATTTCCCGGTTGCAGTCGTGCCATTGTGGCAGCTTGCACAGGTACCCATGACGGCGGTGTGATCCGGCGGCCGCACCTGCGCCCAGCCGCTGGTGACATGACAGAGTTCGCAGCTGCTGTTTGAGGCAATGTGCTGCGGCGATTTCCCGGTCGCAGCGATTCCGTTGTGGCAACTATCACAGCTGCCGCTGGCCGCGGTATGATCCATCTGCACCTGCGCCCAATTGGTCGTAACGTGACAACTTTCACAGCTATTGGTCGTACCAATGTGTTGTGGTGACCTGCCCGTTGCGTTAGCGCCATTGTGACAACTGGCGCAATTACCGACGAACCCTGTGTGATCGACACTGACCTGTGTCCAGTTGCCGGTTATGTGGCAACTGTCACAACTGTCCGATGATTGAATATGCCGTGGAGATTTACCGGGAGCCGTCGCCCCATTGTGACAGCTGGTACAGTTCCCTCTGACGCTGCTGTGGTCAAAGGTTGCGGCTTTCCAGCCCATAGGACTATGGCAATTTTCGCAATCATTGCCACTCGGGATGTGCGTAACAGTTCGTCCTGCAGCGATGGAACCATTATGACAACTGGCACAGAGCGTGGAGTTAAACGTCGTATGGTCAACGCGCGCACCGATCCAACTGCGACTGTTATGGCACAGACCGCATTCCCCGGAAGTGGGCAGATGGTTTGTCGTTTTTGGAGTAGCCAGAATTGAACCATTTTGCGAATGGCATATGGCGCAACTGCGCGGCGTGCCATTAAAAGTACCGCGCACGTGACAACGTTCACATGCAATCTGCTCATGAACACCATCAAGCTGAAACCCGGTACGCATATGATCAAAATTGGCATTTCGCGCCAAAGTTGTTTGAGTCAATAACGATGGTGATTCCAGAGGCACTGTCGCTGTCGAAGCAACGACAGGCAAACGACTGGTCTTAACAGGTTCAGGAATGACCTTCACCTGCCCTGAGGCTATTGTTGACGGGAAGACTGTCTGCCCCGATATGACCTTTCTACTGATTGAAGCCGTTGTAGAAACGGCAGCAAAGGTCTCACTCGACAACCCATCCGGGGAGCTGAGTGGTGTTACCTTTATCGGTTGGACTGGTATCACTGGACGAACCGGGACCGCTGGCAGCACGCCGGTTGTGACAGCGGCAGCTCGTTTTCTTTCCCCCTTGGAGGCACGAGTCACCCAGGCCGATGGATAGCGAGCCTTGACCCGCAAAAGAACCTGCTCAGCTTGTTGCTGACTGGCAAAAAAACCGAGTCGAAGCCGATACCAAAGCCGTCCATCTTTTTGGAACCTCGTGATATAGGACTGTCCCTCATCAGACAACAGGGCATTGGTCGCTTCAAGGGGCTGAGTCGATGATTCCAGATTCACCACAAAGCGTCCGGAAATTTCACCCCAGGATGTCCCCGGAAGAAGACCTGACAATAAAAAAATCAGCAGGAACAACAGGCCCATCAAACATTTAGACAAATTAAATGATTTCACTTTTTTCAATCCTTCAAATTCAGCACAGAATTCTTCTCTTCATGGATATGTCACCAACGACAGATTATTTACTGCGTCAGTTGGCGACTGCTTGCACCTTCATTTGCTGCCCCTGAGGATGCTCGCTCATCACTTTACGTTTCTCTTTCTTTGGGACACGGGTGGCCCAGGCTTCAGGATATTGCTCTCGCAGGCCTGACAGAACTTTTTCTGCATGCTTACGGCTCGTAAAAAAACCGATGCGGAGCCGGTACAAATCCACTCCCCCGCGACGAAAGCTCGTAACATAAGTCAGTGCGGGCTCATTCAGCGGAATATCGATCGGAACCAAAGGTTCGCGTGAGGTTTTAAGGGTCACTACATAGCGAACCGGATCAACTTTTGCGGCGTAAACAGGTGAAATGAGAAGCAGTATGTAGACAAGTGCTAACAGTCTGAAATATTTCATATCTGTTAATCCTCCCTAAAAGTCAGATCCGCAACTTCTTAAAACTTTCACTCAAGTGACAACGCTCGCAGTTACGCCCGAATGCCCCACGGTGGATGTCAACATCCCGATGACAGGCCGCGCAGGTCTTATTCAGCTTGATCTTTTCCTTCACCGGTTTCTTATGGCAGGCCAGGCATTCAAGCTCACGGTGAGCCCCTTCGAGTTTGAAACCGTCTTTCACATTGTGATCGTACTGCCAGAGACTCCAGCCGTTGGGAGTGTGACAGGCTTCGCAATTCTTCCCGAGGTTCTGTTTATGTTTGTCATCCTGCACATGACAATCGTTGCACCCCATACGGGCCTGTCTGAATTCGGCGCTCTGATGACAGCTTTCGCAGGGTGCGATAGCATGCAAACCCAGTAAGGGGAAGCGGCTCAAATCATGATCAAACTTCGCACTTTCACGCCAGCCTGCGGGTGAATGACAGCGTTCGCAGCGACGGGTTTCATCGTTTCGATGAACGTTCTCAAGTTGATGACAGTTGATACAGGCACTTCCGAGCTTCTCCCCCGCGGTTGGTCGCGTATGACAACTGCCGCAGGCCACTTTCTGATGTTTGCCCACCAGCAGAAATTTCGTCTTCTGATGATCAAATCCCGTTTTCAGCCAGCCCTTGGTGTCATGGCAATCTTTACATTTCGCGCCGTAGAACCCTTTATGCCGGTCATCTTTTTGATGGCAGGAGAGACAATCCAGTTTTAGTTTTTGTCCGTATAATTGCTGTGGATGACAGAGATCACAGGCCAGTTCTTGATGTTTTCCATCCAGCGCGAATTTGGTCTTGTTGTGATCATAAGAGACTTTTTTCCAGGCGGTCTTCGGTTTTAACGGGTCCTTAGCGGGCCCTTTATCACTGTGGCAATCCTGACATTTTTTGCCGTACCGACCACCATGAGAATCATCAAGTTGGTGGCAGCTGTAACAAACTGTCGAGATTTTTTTCCAGCGCTGACCAGGATGACAGAGCACGCAACTGACTTGTTTGTGCATAGCATTCAAACGAAAAACAGACTTGTCATGCGGATATGAAACCTTGCTCCAGGATTCTGACTTATGACAATCCTGGCAGTTTTTCCCCAACCTTTCCTTGTGAGGCTCCTGCTGCTTGTGGCAGTCATAGCAACCCTTCGGTGCCCGGCTGTAAAGCCCCGCCGGAGCAGAAGAGTTGACTGTGAGCTCAATTTTCTTTTGCTCTTTGTGGCAGCCCGCACAATCGACCTGCTTATGCGCCCCCTCAAGCTTGAAATCGGTCTGCTTATGGTCAAAGGTTTCACGATCGAGCATGACAATGTCAGCATTACGCCCTTCGTGCTCAGTGTGACAATGCTTGCATTCTGTCGTTTCCACGACAGAACTCCGACCATGAAAGCCCTCTTTTTTCACAAGGTCGGCCGCGAGGGGCTTATGACAATCGAGACACAGCTGACGTTGTTTTTGCTGGTTGAATGGTTCGTGACACCGCTCGCATTGTTGCTCATATCCGGCATGGGCCTGAACCACAGGTCCCGGCATAATCAGACTCTTGATATCGGCAGTGGCCCGGTCAACAGGTAAAAGGACAAAAAAGAACACAAAAATCAGCCCGGAGCCTAATTGCTTACACATATTCATTGTCTGTAGCTCATTTAGTACATATGCACGGCAACCACATGCATCAGCAATGCGATGACCAGCAGGAGGAAGAGCGGCATATGGAAAATATGCCAGAGGGAGAAGAAACGTTCATAAAAGCTGAACTCGGCAACCTTTAGAACAGCAGATAAATGCCTTGATATCAACCGATTTGCTGCGCGAAATTGCCGAGCTTTTTCTCGCCTGGACCACCCATTACGACGGGTCGCGACATTGAGCGCACGACGCAGAGAAAATGTTATCCGTAAAGAGGTCAAGCGACGGCGAATATCAATCATGAATACGCGACCGATACTGTGCAACACCCCTGATGCTGGCTGTAATACTGCCTCGTCATAACTCAGAAGACGTTGCTGAATTTTCGGTGCATACACAAAAACAGCGGCCAGGTTATCTCGATTGTTGCTGATCAAATCATGCAATTGTTCAAGAGAAGCTCGTTTTCCATAGAGCCCATAATGGATCTTGGTATAGAGGTAACGACCAAAAAAACCACTGCCAGCGACCAGCAGAGTGCTTCCCAAAACCACCTTGCTGTTCAAGGATCCGAGTTGAAAATTGGCATGGAACAGAATCATGATCGGGCCGATGATGCCAGCCATCATATGAAAACGAAACCAGTGGGGAATTGAACCCCAGTTGCGCATGAAACGCGCTTTTTTTCGTAAGGGATAGAGCATCAGAACGAGCATCAGCAGACTGCCAAGAATGCCAAGAAGATACCCGATTCCTGATTCAGCGATCAGGTGACGCTCTCCGCTCATCAGGAATCCAGTCACCACCACGGCAATGACAATCAACCCGAACGGAACGGTGACCCATTTCCTGATCGGCGCGGCATAAAGATCAATTTCGGAACTGGTTGCTGCTGAGGCCTCAATTCGGGGCGCAGCGGTTGCCTCCGTCTTTGTCTGTGCAGTGTTAATTTCCGCAGGCGGCCGATTCTCTACAGGCTGAAGAAGCGTCAACTCCTGCTGAAACTTTGCCGCGTCAGCGTCGGGGCAACCTTTGCGACCCAAAGCCGTTTTGAGCAGCGAGATCGCTTTCTCAGGGTTATCAGTTCGCTGATAGCAGCGGCTCGCCATCAAGATACAGGATGTTTGCCGTAGCGGATCCTGACTGGCCTGTTTGAAATCCAGGCAAGCTTCATGAAAATACCCCTCGGTATACCGAAACAGACCACGATCATAAATTTGGGTCAGAGTCCTCTTTGGCTCAGATATCCGCAAACCAACAATAGAAACGACCTTTGCCGGTTGTTTGGGAGGGTCTGCTTTCTCGGCTATGGGAGCGTCTGCACGTAGAATCTGCTTCGGTTGTCGCAGGCTGTTTTTCAAAATAAGCTCCTGATCCTGTTCAATATTTAGAGGGCGCTGAGTTTGAAACGATTCATGCCGGTATATTCTTTCAACAATAGAACCGCTTCTTTGTTCCCTGAAGCTTCCGCAAGATCGATCGCCTGCTCACGTTTCTTGTTTCTCAAATGCCCTTTAGCTCCATATTCCAAAAGGATTTTTAAAGATTCAAGGGAGCCTGATTCAGCTGCCAACATCAGTGCGGTGTTACCATTGTGGTTCCGAAGATCGATCGACGCCTTGGCATAAATCAGCTTCAACACCAACACTTCGTACCCCATATTTGCTGCGAGCATTAGCGGGGTATTACCATTGAGCGTTGCAATATCTGGATCAGCATCCGCCTTAAGGAGCAGGTCGACGACAGCCTTATGTCCATGCATCGCAGCGCGAATCAACGCCGTCTGTCCAAAACGATCCTGCTGGTTGAGAGGAGTATGGTTCGCGATCATAACTTTTACGGTAAGAGGTTCTCCCTCATCTGCTGCGGCCCATAAAATATTTTGTGCGTTCATCTTCCTAATCTCCGTTTCTCCGCCTAATTGCAGAAGCTTCGCCAAAACCTGTGGATCCTTCATTCGAACAACAGCATTTGAAATATTTTGAAACTCCTTGGGCTTCAGATCGATTGAGCGCCCGGAGTTCAAAAGTTCAAACACGACATCGCTGTGTTCCCCCTGAATAGCAGCAATCAGAGGTGATCGACCATCCGCGGCGCGTTGATTGACATCTGACCCCACGGCAAGCAGCAAGGAGACGCTATTGATATGGCCGGCAGCTGATGCCTCATAAAGTGCGGTCTTCCCTTTGGACGTTTGCGGTTCTATAGCGGCACGGCCAGCCAGTAGTAACTCGATGATCTTCGAGTACCCCCGGCGACTGGCAAGAATCAACGCCGTCTCCTGCTCGTTATTGCGCTCATCAAGCATCACACCCTGATCGATCAGGCGTGCAACGATCTGTTCCTCCCCACGCCAGGCAGCAATCAGTAATAAAGGCCAATTCTCGAAGGGATCTTTTCCCCCTTGCAATCCAGCAGAGGGTTCCTTTAACTTCTCTTCTGTGAGCAAGGGGCCCTTGCGGGATGCGGGCAAATAGGCAAGAGCACCACGCTTTTCAAGTAAGCTCACCAGTTCCACCTGACCGTAGCGGCGAGCAAAATCAAGGACAGTCATGTTGTCATGATCCCGATGGTTCAACTCTGAGCCTGCCTCCAGCAACAATTTTGTCATCGCCGAGCTACCGCGCATCACTGCCAACTGCAACGGGATTCTGCCATGACTATCAGCCGTATCCAGTTTGGCCGCGACCTTCAGCAAAAGTTCGACACAGCCGAATTGATCAGCAGAGACCGCAGCACGCAAAGCGTTGTCTCCATATTGGTCGCTATGCTCAGGTTCAGCTCCGGCAGCCAACAAAGCCTGCATGACCCCGACATGCCCCTGCTCGGCAGAGATAATGAGTGCTGTGCGCTTCTGTATATCTGTCGCGTTCGGGTCAACCCCGCCGGACAAAATCTTTTCCACCAGCGAACGGTCTCCACGCGCAGCGGCCTGTAATAACGCTTTGGGATGACTGAGGTCAGGATTGAATCCTTCGTCTGAAAGCGCAACCGTCAAGGATGGTTGGAGAAGTTTCTGCTCATAAGGGATTCCTTTCACTGCCGCAGCTTCAAGCCAGTGCCGCGCCTTTACCAGGTCTGCTTCAACCCCCCAGCCATTCAAGTACATATTGCCGAGACTGTGCTGTGCGCGAGCATGACCCTGCTTTGAGGCTCTGGTCAGCCAATCCGCTGCAGCCCCAAGGTCTCGCTCCATCCCTCGTCCCGCCCGAGAGAGCCCAGCCAGTCGGTACTGAGCTTCTGCGTCTCCTGCGACGGCTAAAGGAGACAACAATTGAGACACCCTGGAGTAATCCCTGATCCGCGTGGCCGAATCAATTTCGGGCGGCAGTTCGGCTCTCGCATTCGTGGCAAAAACCAGCCCCAATGCGAGCAACAGCAGATAAGAATAAAACAGATTCAGTCTGCGGAGAGAATCAAGGTGTCCCATGTTTTGTCTCCACTATAATTCCGCAATCACGTAAAAAAGGTGAGGGCAGAATCCCTCCGGCACAGACGATCACGGCATCGTTATCAAGGGTATGAGTTTGATCTCCCTGCACAATTTCGACTTGCTTTTCGGAGATATTTTTCACTTGAGATGAGAGCAATACCTGCAGACGACCAGCAGCAGCAGTCTCATCGACCCTCTGGCGATTTTTTTGTTTAGCGCGGGAAAAAGACTCGCTACGATAGGAGATTGCGACCGTTGTGCCCGGCTCATCGGCGATACTGGTTGCAGCCTCCAGAGCACTGTCACCGCCACCGACGACCAGAACCTTCTTGCCACGGTATTCCTGTGGATCGATCAATTTGTAAACCACCTTGGTCTGTTCTTCACCCGCAACACCCAATGTACGTGGCGTTCCGCGTCGTCCAAGAGTCAGTAATACTGCGCGACTTTTGTAGGTCCGTTGATCGGTCTTGACCACAAAGCCATCCTCTGTTCGGTCAATTTTTTCAACCCGCTCCCGATAGTTGATCTTCACTCCGGTCTTCTTCTCTGCGGCCTGCCAGAACTCGATCAACTTTTCCTTGGTGGTCTCACGAAAGTTAACCTTACCCAGCAGCGGGATCTCTACCGGAGCCGTCATCACGAGTTTTCCACGCGGGAAGTTGGCTACGGTTCCTCCCAGAGAATCCTGTTCACCGGTGACACAACGCAATTTGTGGCTGAGCGCGCCCAGTGAAGCAGCAAAGCCCGCGGGACCAGCCCCGACTATGACAATATCGAGTCCGTCTCCCTGACCGATACCGCTCAGCTTGCGAATCGATTCCAGCGCCTGACAGCCCTGTACGATTGCATTGCGGATCAGTCCCATACCACCCAGCTCTCCGGCGATGAACATGCCCGGCACATTACTCTCGAAGTCAGGATTGACCTCCGGAATATCGACCCCTCTTGTCGCCGTACCAAAAACAAGCGTGATCGCATCTTGCGGGCAGACAGCCGCACAAGCTCCATGCCCGATGCAGAAGCTAGGTCCAACCAGAGTGGACTTACCGTCGATCAAACCCAGAACGTTGTGACCAGCCTGCTCCGGACAGGCCGCGACACAAGACCCGCAGCCCAAACAACGATTAACATTGATGACTGGATGCAGGCTGGAAGGTTCAGTCATTCCGGTTTCAATCGACTCGTTTAGTGCCGCGAGATTTTTTCTTTGGGTCCGAGCCTTGGCTCCGGCGTACAGCACACAAAAACCCAAAAGGGGTAACAGATAGATCAAAAGATCGTTCAACGAATCTGTCATTTGTCTGAATTCGCTCCATCTTGAATATTAAGTTTTTTAAGATTTGTTGTATTGCTAAAGACGGGGTGGATGCTGGCGGGCAAATAAAAAGGCCGCCAGAATATCCTCAGGCGGCCAGGCTGACATAGGAGAGTTTCCTCTCCGGTAGTCCCAAAGCTCTGCGTCCCACGATTTCTCGTGGTTTGCTATTTACAAAGGCATACCGCTTATTCAGCAATACGTCAAAAGTAATCACTAATGTTTTATTCAACAATTAACAGTGTTGAACTGACCGCTCCTTTTCTACACTAAAAAACATAAAGGTAAACTTAAATACGTTTCACACTTCAAGTATTAACTAACGTTTGCTCTTAAGTAACCATCATTCAAATTCAACTTGTAATTGTAATTGAATCAATACAACTGAACCAGACGATTATAATCATAACTCTACAACTTGATGTATTTACTAACACACAAGAAAAATCACAAACAATGGAGTACTGCGTAGAAATGAACTGTGCATCAGCACAATCAGGGGTGACAAGGAGATACTTTATTCTTTAGAGGTCAGGATAATCGACCATCTCGCCAGACGCCATCCTGATCAGCGTTGCGCCCCGCTGAACAGAAATCGCCTCGGGCAACAGCGGAACCTTCCCCTTACCGCCAGGGAGGTCGATGACATAGTGTGGAGAGGCAAGGCCCGAAATCGGACCACGCAGACTGGCCATAATCTCAAGACCCGTCGCTAGTGAAGTCCGAAAATGCTCACCACCGCGCACCAGATCCATCTGATGTAAATAATAGGGGCGCACCCGCATCTTCAACAACTTGAAAAAAAGTTCCTGAATCACTGCCGGATTATCATTCACCCCCTTAAGCAGCACGGTCTGATTCCCCAGCACGATGCCATGATCAGCGAGTAAGTTACAGGCATTGACCGCCTCGATCGTTAACTCACGCGGATGATTGAAGTGGGTATTTAGATATAAGGGAGTAAACTTTCTGAGGAGTTGACAAAGCTGGGGGGTGATCCGCTCGGGCAAAGTTAAGGGAACTCGACTACCGATGCGGATAATATCAACATGATCGATCTGATGGATTCGGTTGAGCAGATCACCCAATATCGCGTCGGGCAGCAGTAGCGGATCGCCGCCGGAAAAGAGAACATCCCTGATTTGCGGAGTCGCGGCTATATAATCGATCCCTTCGCGTAGTTCGCGAAAACTGGGAGAGCTCCCGGCACAACCAACCCGCCGCTTACGCGTACAAAAACGGCAGTAACTGGCGCAACTCCCACTCACCAGAAAAAGAGCGCGGTCCGGGTAGCGATGAACAACACTTGGAACCGGGGAAAGGTTCTCTTCGCCAAGAGGATCAACGAGGCCGACCTCAGCAAGTTCGTGTGGATCCGGTATGAATTGCCGCCACACAGGATCACCGGGGGCTTCAATCAGCTCCAGAACCTGACGACTGATCTGCAGGGGATAACGTTCTACGACCGGCGTCAGACTTTGTGGATCGATATTAAAACGCTCAGCCAACTCATCAACATCGGTCAGAGCATCTTTAAGAGTTCTCTGCCAAAGCTCAGCCATCAGCCGGTTCTCTAGTCAATTTCTCACGAAGAACCCAGGTGACTAAAATCGCTACCATCAGGCCGAGATCGCGCAAAAGTGCCATTTGTGGACTTGTCCCTGTCCCCTCCTCCCCTGCAGGATGAAAGCATCCGCAATCGATATCGAGGCCACGCAGTAACAGGCTCATAAGCGCAATCATAAATACAGTATTCAAACCGAAGAGCACCACCAAGGCAGGTCGTACCCTTTGATTAATCAGGAGCAAGACACCACAGAGAAGCTCGACAAAAGGCAGAGTTGCCGCCACAAGGTAGTTGAAGGCATAGGGCAAAACCTGATAGGCCGCCACCTGTCCGGCGAAAGCAACAGGATCGCTCCCCTTGAGATAGCCCGCATAGAGAAAAACTCCGGCCAGCAACAGGCGACAAAAATGATAGAGCCCCCGCTTCATGGTGCCCCCCCGGACTCTAGCAGGCGACCTCGATCACGCCACTCGGGAAACCCACCCTCATAAACCTGAACCTTAGGATAGCCTTCTGCAATAAGACGCACACCAAGATCGAAGGAGTCAGGGCAACCAAACCCGTTGCAATAAACAATTAAAGGGGTCTCTTTCGGATACCTTGCAGAAAACGCTTCAAACAAAAGGTCAACTTCGCCCAGGGGCAAAGAGATAGCTCCCGGCAAATGGGACTCGGCAAAGATGTGAGGATCACGCGCATCAACCAACAAATGTCCTTCTGTCAGGAGCTTATCAATTTCTTCATAATCGACCGGCAGCGGAAATTGAACCTCGGCAGTTGATTTCGAGGCTTGAGGCGCAATAACGACATTACGGCCCGTGAAAGCCTTCATGACCAGCGTATAGTTCAGACTCAATCCCGCCGATGCGGCAACGAGTACCAGCACCAATGCTTCAAGTAAGACACGACGTGATGGGCGGAGCAAATCACTCATCTGGGGATTCCGGCAGTTCTGGGGCCAGGGAACGTACCATCTCTTTGAGGCTACTATTCTCACGAATCAATCGTTGAATCTGCAAATTACAATCGGTCACAACCTGATTCAACTCCTCGATCAACTCCTCCTGAAAGGTAAATCTCATCTCCAAGTCGGTCATCCGTTGATTGAAATTCTCCATATTCCAACTCCTTTAAATATCAGTGGATTGCATCATAATGTGCAGTAGAGGCTGTTGCCAAGCAATTTCCATGGTAATATCTATCATCTGTCAAGAGTCAATTTTATAACACTTGCAATTTATTACCAATTTAGTAAACTATCGCAAATCTATCGAAGAACTTTATTGGAGGGATTCCATTGACTTGCCGCCACCTACTGCTGGGTTTTGCCTGCCTTCTTATATCCTTTCAAGTCGTAATAGCCAGTGAAGAGATGAAAATGGCCGGGGACCAGTCCATGACTGGAGACAAGACTATGACCGAGCATCACCAGATGGTGGAACCACCCCCAAACTGGCTTGACGAACGTCTCGGTGATTACATCCCTTTGAGCACGCACTTTACAGATTCAAACGGACAACAGGTATTGCTATCTGAGCTGATTGATCGTCCCACCCTTGTCATCCCAGTCTACTACCGCTGTCGCAACGTCTGCAATATGCTGCTCGGCGGACTGGTTGAGGCCATCCCCGACATAAAACTCAAGGCGGGCGAAGATTACCGCATTGTAACCTTCAGTATAGATACCACTGAATCCACCGACATTGCGGCACACAGCAAAAAAACCTTTATGACCGCATTGAACAACAGTATTCCGTATGACTCCTGGACCTTCCTAACTGGTGACGATAAGAATATCCGGCTGGTGACCGATTCGGCAGGCTACCGTTTTCAGAAAAAAGGAGTAGATTTCCTCCACCCGGTCGCCGCTTTTGTCGTCAGCGGCACAGGTAAGATCGTCCGTTATCTCAATGGATACCGCTTTGCACCACTTGATCTGACCATGGCCTTGATTGAAGCTTCGGAAGACCGAATCGGCCACCCGATTCGCACAGCAATTTCATTTTGTTTCAGCTATGACCCGGCCGGTCGTAGATACACCTTTAATCTCCTGAGGGTCAGCGGCACGGTTATCCTACTGACCCTCGGCACATTCCTGCTTTATCTTATTTTCGGCGGTAGAAAGAAGAAATCATGAGTGAAAAAACCACCTATACCGGCTTCTGGCAAGAAAGCCCGCGGACAGGAATCCTCGGCTGGCTGCTGACGACCGACCACAAACGGATCGGCATCCTGTATCTGGGCTGCATTATCACCATGTTCATTGTTGCCGCCATCCTGGGTTTGGCGATCCGCCTGGAACTGATCGCTCCCGGTCGCACCATCATGGATGCCCAGACCTACAACGCCACCTTCACGGTCCATGGCATCATTATGATCTTCATGTTCCTTATCCCGAGCATTCCGGCCGCCTTTGGCAATCTCCTTTTGCCAATCCACATCGGTGCCAGGGATGTGTCATTCCCCAAACTCAACCTGCTTTCCTGGTACTGCTATATCGTCGGGGGCGTGCTTGCGGTGACCTCCATTTTCAGTGGTGGCGGCGCCCCTGATACCGGCTGGACCTTTTACGTTCCCTTCAGCACCCAGACCAACACCAATGTCAGTCTGGCAGCCTTTGCCGCGTTCATGCTTGGGTTCTCATCAATCCTGACCGGGATCAACTTCGTCACCACCGTGCATCGTTTGCGCTGCAAGGGCATGAAATGGGGACGACTGCCGCTGTTCGTCTGGACCCTCTACGCCACAGCCTGGATTCAGGTTCTGGCAACACCGATGATCGGCATCACCCTGGTGTTGATTATCCTGGAACGGACCTTCGGTGCCGGGCTGTTCGATGTGGCGCGCGGCGGCGACCCGATTCTCTACCAACACCTCTTCTGGATCTATTCGCATCCGGCGGTCTACATCATGATCCTACCCGGCATGGGGGTCATTTCAGAGATCATCCCAACCTTCTCCCGCAAACCGCTGTTCGGCTACTGGGCCATGGCTCTATCAAGTCTGGCGATCGCCTTTGCCGGTTCATTGGTCTGGGCACACCATATGTACGCCAGCGGCATGAGTGATTTGGCAATTCTGATTTTTTCTTTCCTGACCTTCATCGTCGCCATCCCCAGTGCCATCAAAGTTTTCAACTGGGTATCAACCCTATATAAAGGATCGATTGAGCTGGCCCCGCCGATGTTGTTTGCCCTCGCCTTCATCTTCAATTTTGCCATCGGCGGACTAGGCGGTCTGGCCTTAGGCGCTGCCGCCAGCGACATTCACCTGCACGATACCACCTTTGTGGTCGGCCATTTCCACTACGTCATGTTCGGTGGTGGCGGGTTCGCTCTGTTTGCGGCCATGCACTACTGGCTGCCAAAATTCACCGGCCGTATGTACAACCATAAGATGGCGGTAATCGGCTGGGCGCTGCTGTTTGTCGGTTTTAATGTCACCTATATGGCGATGCAGGCGGTAGGCATCATGGGAATGCCACGCCGCTACTACGACTATATCCCTGAATTTACCACCCTCAACCTAGTTTCCACCATCGGCTCCTGGGTGATGGCCGTCGGCCTCATCATCATGTTTGCGAATCTCTGGCATGGCCTCCGCAAGGGGCGCCCGGTTGGTAAAAACCCCTGGGGAGGGGCGACTCTGGAATGGGATATACCCTCTCCGCCGCCAATGGAAAACTTCGGCGAAGAAGACCCGGTAGTGACCAAAGGACCCTATGAATTCAAAGGAGTGGTTGCCGATGAGTATTGAACATCGTGACGACACCGGCGCCCGCTTCGGCATGTGGCTGTTCCTTTATACCGAAGTGATCTTGTTCAGTGGCCTGTTTATTCTCTATGCCATGGCGCTGAGCAAATTTCCGCAGCAGTTCGCCGAAGCCAGCCACAAATTGAACATCTACTTTGGCAGCATTAATACTATCGTCCTGTTAACCAGCAGCCTGACCATCGCCTTGGCGGTCACGGCGATTCAGCGGGGGCGCATCAGACAGACCCTGATCCTCTGCGGTGTCACCGTTGCGCTGGCGCTGCTCTTTCTGGTCAACAAATATTTTGAATGGTCGGAGGAGATCGGACACGGCATTTACCCCGGTTCAGAGCACTTGGCTGAAATGGGTCCCGGAGTAACGAACTTCTTTAATCTCTACTACTTCACTGCCGGGTTACATGGCCTGCATGTTTTTATCGGTGCCACCCTGATCAGCATAGTGGCGGTACTGACAGCAAAAGGCAAGGTGACCAGCGACCGCTACACTTTGCTCGAGAATAGTGCTCTCTACTGGCACCTGGTCGACCTGGTCTGGATCTTCCTGTTCCCCCTTTACTACCTGATTCTGTGAGGTGAGCGATGTCTGAACATACACATGAACCGGTCCCATATCGAACCTTTATCTTAATCTGGGTAGCACTGCTGATCTTAACCGGCATTACGATTGCTGTATCACGAGTCCACCTTGGGGCGTTGAATATCTGGATAGCCCTGGGCGTTGCGTCTATTAAATCGAGTCTGGTTATTTTTGTTTTCATGCACCTGCGTCAGGAATCAAAACTGTTCAAGATCGGACTGCTGGTCATGCTTTCAATTCTGGCAATCTTTATCGGCTTTACTTTCTTTGACGTGCTCTACCGTTAGGAGTGAACGTGAATCCTCTGGCTAACCCAACTGCCCAGGCCGTTGACAATGTATTGATCTATATTTTCGGGGTCTCACTGCTGTTGCTGCTGGGCATCACTGTTGCCACCATTTATCTGGTCGTCAAGTATCGGCGGTCCAAATACCCGGAACCGACTTCCGACACTCATGGCAACCTGTGGCTGGAGGCCGTCTGGACACTCCTGCCAACCCTCATCGTGCTAACCATGTTCTGGTACGGCTGGACAAACTATCTCGGGCTGCGAGAGGTACCGGCCGGAGCATTCCAGGTCGAGGCGACCGGACGCATGTGGTCATGGCAATTCAAATATGAAAACGGCCGCACCAGCAATAAACTTTATGTCCCGGTCGGAAAACCGATCAAAGTCATTATCAATTCAACCGATGTCCTCCACAGCTTCTTCATTCCAGCATTCCGGATTAAACGTGACGCTGTGCCCGGCATCGAGACCTATGTCTGGTTTCAGTCCCCAGAGACAGGCAGTTATGATATTTTCTGCAGCGAATACTGCGGCCTCGGCCATGCTGACATGATCACCTCGACCGAGGTCCTTTCAGCTGAGGATTTTGAACGCTGGTACGCAGAGAGTACACTAGCAACTCCCGAAGTTCCACGCGGTAGGAAACTTCTCGAAAAACATGGCTGCCTCGGTTGCCACAGCTTTGACGGCAGCAGTTCCATTGCTACAACATTTGATGTTCTCAAAGGCACCAAACGTAAAATCATGAGCGATGGAGTCGAGAAAGAGGTTGAGGTCGATGCTGAGTACTTACGCCGCTCTATCCGCGCCCCTGGTGCAGACCTGGTCGAGGGTTTTCCACCAATCATGCCCGCATATGGCGACGCGATCAACGAAGCGGACCTGGATGAAATCATCAACTTCCTCCTTAATGGTGAGCAGAAAACCTCTCTTGACGGGAATAAACTGATTGAGGAGAACGGCTGCCTGGGTTGTCATTCGACCGACGGCAGTAGCAGTATCGGTCCCGGCCTTAAGGGACTGGGGGGTCGGACCAGCGAAGTTAAGCGCGAAGGTCACGAATTAAAACTGAAGGTTGATGCTGAGTATCTACGACGCGCGATTCGTGATCCGAACCATGAAGTTGTAGAGGGTTACCCGGCAATCATGCCGTCCAACGATCATCTCAGTGATGAAGAGATTGATGCGATGGTTGAAGAGCTTTTGAAAAAGTAGACAAAGAGAGGATTCTTGAAGCTGCTTCTTACTATGATCTCGTGGGTTGAAACTGGTCCATTGCTTGGTGCTGACATCAACGTCCTTAGCAGACTGTTCCGAGCGCGCCTGGCTAGCTTGGTAGCACTCTCTGCGTTGAGTGGCTGCCTCTTTTCTGCACGCAGATTTTCGTCAACTGCAGTGCTGGTTTTCCTGGCAATCTGGCTGTTAGCTGCCGGTTGTTCGGCGCTCAATCAACTTCAGGAAATAGAGATCGACGGCCGGATGCAACGTACACAAACAAGGCCATTGCCTGCCGGAGACCTCACTGCGAAACAGGCTCTGCTGATCGCGGGAGTTGCGATTGCTGGCGGTCTGATGCTCTTACTGAACACTGGGATGACCCCTCTTCTGCTCGGTCTGCTGGCGGTTCTCTGGTACAACGGTGTCTACACCCCGCTAAAAAAAATAACCGCCTGGTCGGTCTTTCCCGGGGCGGTCTGCGGCGCATTGCCACCGCTGATCGGCTATAGCGCAGCCGGAGGTTCAATCTTCGATTCAGCGGCGGTAATATTAGCTGGCACCCTGTTGATCTGGCAGGTCCCCCACTTCTGGTTGCTGGCCTGGCGTTATCGACAGGATCAACTCGACTCCGGTTTGCCAACCCCCTTTCGTAAACTGAGTGATCGCCGACTGTTCGCCATTAACAGTTGCTGGCTTGCCGCACTGGTACTCAGTTATATGCTCTTTGTGCTTTTCGGCATGATTGCCAATCCCCTGCTGGCTAACATCTATCTCGCACTGCTGGCGGCCATCCTTTTGGTCGCAAGCCGCGAACTAATACGTGGCTCACAATGGGCCAGTAGTGGCCGTCTGTTCCATCTGGTTAACCTGTCGATGGCCCTATTGTTACTGACCCTGATCTGTGACAGCCTCATTTAATCTCAAGCACTCTGTCTCAACCTCTTAACTATTCAGGGCCCAATCGTAATCTTTCCACTCGATCTTGGCGTGCTGACCTTGGTCAAGGAGAAAATTGCGTTCTTCTGCATTCAGGAGGTAACGCCCCAAAGTCTCTAACACCCCCCTGGAACCCCCAAAATCAGCCTTATACCATTTGAAGATAGGTGATAATTTCAGCAGGTTTTGCTCTGGGAGAACTTCAACCTCGGCCCCATTGATGAAATTTTCTGCCGCCATATCAAGTTGCATCTCAAGATCATCAGCAGCATAGTAATTGATTGGCGGACAGGACGAACTACCGCAGACCAAAGCAAAATGAATCCGTGGATCAAGGTCTTCAACTTGATAGGCCATACGTGGATCGTCATCGGAGAAGAGGTGAAAAAGACCGTAAGGAGGTCGCCGATTCCCCCGTAGAATCCCATGCTCTATATCATCAGCCGAATAATCTGCAATGCCTATACGGTAGATGATATGGCCAAAAAAATCGTAGGTTTCCTTAACAGTTTCACGCACATTCAGGGCAATGATCCCATGAATGATCAGGCTATTATAAAGGTTAATCCAGAACGCAATTTTTTCTGGTGACGTCTGCAGATTGAGGAGGTCATACTCCTGCAACAAGCGACAACATTCACAATAAGCGACAAACCCCTCCGAATCGCGCAGCGCCAAGTAATCAACCCGGCCAGTTTCGCTGTTATAATAATCACGTTTCAGACGACCAATGCGCAACTGCAACTCAGCAGCCACATCGATGCATGGATGCACCAGAGGCACATTTCCATCATTCAAAAGCAATCTATCGTTCGTCATAGGAAGTCATCCTAATCGTTGTGAAAGCATTGAAAGTATTGACCCAAGACCTAAGGAACATGCTACAAACTATAGCAGAGTTGACCCTGTAAAGTCGTTAACGACTCTCAAGGCGGCCCTCCCCAACTCAAACAAATTTCGCTGCTTCGGCTAGAATTGCCGGAGAGCGCCCCGAACACGATGGAGAAACCCTATGAGCCATTTTGCCCTGACCATCATTGGCCGCGATCGCGCCGGAATTGTCTCCGAAGTCACCAGTATCCTCTATCAGCTCGGTTGCAACATTGCCGACAGCAGCTGTTCAATCCTCGGTGGCCAATTCTCGATGATCCTGATTATTTCACATCCTGAGATCAACGACCAGAAGGCTCTGGGCGAAGCCTTTGTCCCCCTTGAACAAAATGGACTCTCGGTCTTCCTGCGCACTCTGAAACCTGGTGGCGAAGAGCACCCCGACCTGCAGGGTGAAATCTGTATGATCTCCGTGTATGGCGCTGACAAACCGGGGATTGTCTATCGGGTCGCACGCGAACTGGGTGAACGACAGATCAATATCACCGATCTGAACACCAAACTGATCGGCAGCAAAGACGCCCCCGTCTATGTCATGATGATCGAAGCCATTCTCAATCAGGGGGTCGAAGTTGAAGATGTTGAAAAGTGGATGACAGAACTCAAAGACGAACTGAAGGTTGATATTTCGGTCCGTTCGATCACCCCGGTGGAGCTTTAAGAAAAAATGGCCGCCAAGGAAGTCCTTCTCTATCCCAACCCGATCCTCAAAGAGGCCTGTGCCCAGATCGAAAGCTGGGATCCCAGCGTCGATACGCTCCTGTGTGATCTGGTCGACACCATGGTCGCCGCCGGACACTCGGTCGGAGTCGCAGCCCCGCAGATCGGTGACACCAGACGTGCCGTAGTCGTTGATGTTTCTCACAGCAAATTGGGGAAAAAGCAGGAGAATCACGGTCTGCTGCAGATGGTCAACCCAAAGGTTATTGAGCGAGAAGGCCAAACCGTCGTACGAGAAGGTTGCATGTCGGTTCCTGACTACACCGGCAATGTCACCCGTGCCGAGCGTATCGTGGTGCAGTTTCAGGATCAAGAGCAACAATTACAGGTCATTAAAGCCGATGGTTTTGAGTCTATCGCCATCCAGCACGAAATCGACCATCTGGATGGGTACCTCTTTTTAGACCGGGTATCAAGCCTCAAGACCGATCTGTTTCGCCGCAAATAATTAATACCGCGGGAGAACCCACATGGTCAAAAAAACACCTTTCCGTTGCCATATCTTCGTTTGCGTCAATGATCGACAGGGCACGCGGAAATCCTGTGCCGACGGTCAGGGAGTAGAAATCAGGCAAATTCTCAAAGATCGCTTTCATCAGATGCAGTTACCCCCCAACAGCGTTCGCGTCTCACAGAGTCTCTGCATGGGGTTGTGCAATGAAGGGCCGAACCTGATGATCTACCCACGTGGAATCTGGTATTCATCGGTGGGAATCGAAGATATCGACACTATTCTCAAAAAGGTCGAATCTCTGCTGGCGGAGTCTTCCAAAAGCATTGAATGATGCGGCAGCAACCCTGACGACAAAAAGCCCCACAGTTATCAATAACTGTGGGGCAAATTTATTTCATATCTAAAATGGGCTCTAAGAGGTATGTAGTTTCAGCACGATTGATACCGAAGCATGGCTTAAAAGCGAACCATCGCGCCAACAAAAGGTCCACTGAAATCGACATCAACATTGAGATCTGTATCATCGATATTCAAGCTAAAAGTCCGGTACCCGCCGTAAATTCCAACCATCGGGAGCGGCGAAAACTCCAACTGCGCCTCAGCATCCAGAAAACTGTTGCCATCGTATTCCATGTAACCCACACGAGCGACAACCGCAATGTAATCAGAAAAACCGATCCGAGCTCGAGCTCCGAGTGTCGGGATAGGAACAGTGCCGCTATCGCTCTCATTGATGGCGACTCCAACCCCTGAAGCACTGAAATCAACCTCGGCATCAATGACTTTAACCGCGATCTCAGGACCTATTTGAATCCTGACCGGCAGATCATCCACATTGATCAGGTTAAGGGTGAGACCGAGGTCGTAAAGGGACAACTTGACATGCGCCTGCGCAGCATCAGCGACGGTGAATGACTGACCATTGTAGGTACCATTAAAGTTACCTGTCCCTGAAAACTCAATCGGCAGATAGCCAAGAGACAGACGAGCAATGCCAAGTTGAAAGGCAACCTCTGCGGTCAGATCCTCGTTATCTTCAAAGTTAAGATCCTTTTCTATATCGATCTGGGTCCCGATACCACCTTGACTCCCCGCGATCGTGCCGCTCGGGCTCAGAGTTTGATAGCCAATTTTAAATGAAACTATTTCGTCGGCAAATGCTGGTAGAGCCATAAAAACTAGCAGGGCACAACAGAGAGTCATCCGTAGCTTGTTCATGTAAAACCTCCATACTGGTTAAGATCAAACGTTCACGAATTTACGTGAGCAAATATAACCTAATCTCCCTGGATTGTCCAAAACTGGTAAAACTTCATAGCCGCAGGAGAACACTCACCGTTGCTTCAGATAGACAAACCAATAAGCTCCGGCAACAAAGATCACACCCCCCACAATATTCCCCAGAGTCACGGGCAAAAGATTCGCAATGAAAAAGTTCTCCCAGCAGAGCAGTGAAGGATTAGCCATCTGCTTTGCACTCAGCAAGATTCCCGCAGGGATAAAATACATATTGGCCACCGAGTGTTCAAAACCACTCGCCACAAACGCCATAATCGGCACATAGCAGGCGAATATT
The DNA here is from genome assembly GCA_024280485.1 of Deltaproteobacteria bacterium. GTDB lineage: Bacteria > Desulfobacterota > Desulfuromonadia > Desulfuromonadales > Geopsychrobacteraceae > Geopsychrobacter. Next base: position 881 of record JAJRQB010000144.1, on the reverse strand, counting down.
TTACCAGAAATATCCCGAGCCGCTACCGCCATAAAAACAGCGAGGCAGACCAGCCAGTTACACAGGATACCGCGCACGAAAGCGACCTTGAATGAGAGTCCGCTTTTAACTGTGGCGATACCGATAACATTGGCCGCCATCTTCTCAGGCAGCAGCAAGTCGGTCTGCATCATCAACCAGGCGAAAAAAAATGCCCCGATGAGATTGCCACAGATGACCAACAGCCAGTTTTCGCCAATTTTCCACCAAGGAATCTGTTTCTGCAGGGCAGCCTTGACCAACAGAATATTGCCCGTAAACAACTCGGCACCACAGATAACTACCAGCATCAACCCCAGCGAAAAAACACTCCCTCCCAGCAGCTTACTGACTCCAACCCAAAATAAACTGCCGAATCCTGAGTGACGACGATAGCTAACTGTGCTCCAAAAGCGATATAAAACCCGGCCAGTAAACTCAAAACCAAGGTCCTCTGCCAAGGCTGTGTCAACACGCGACGACCAGCTTCAACGATCGATGCCGCTGTCTCTTGCGGGGTTAAAAAACGTTTGACGTTCACCGCACCACTCCTATCCAAAAACAGCCATCATCTACGGGCAAACTGGAGAAACGCACACTAACTACGTCCGGCCAAAGCCAACCTGATACCAAGAGCGATCAACACAGCCCCCATCACTCTTTCAGCCCAATGGCCAAAACGCCTGAAAAATCCTCGCACCGCAGGTCGGGTCAGAAGTAATCGGGCTGTTGCCCAAACAAGCCAGACATCGCGAAAGCAAAAATAGCCTACGGGATCCACTAAGACCAAAAAGATAAATAACTGTTAAATATCAACGTCTTAAGGTATAATAATGCCTGTCTGGAGGCAACTATTATGATGG
>JAJRQB010000143.1 GCA_024280485.1 Deltaproteobacteria bacterium | reverse complement strand
CGTGCAGATCGACGCCGCAGTAATGTTGGTGCTGTTTCGTGTAGAATCTCATGGTGCAGGCTCCTTTTCTTGAGGGTTTTGGTCGACACTCAAAGGATACCGAATAGTTCGGCATCTGGAGGGGGCCTGCACTAGTATCAACTAAATCAATGCAGACGGAAAACACGTCTATGCAAAATTGATAAGCAAAATCTAAATTGCGGTGGGCCACCCAAGTTCGCTTCGCCGCCGGGTATCATGAACCGCTAAGCCCAGTAAAGAGAGAATACTTTGGAAGATGTTTTTTACAAAAATTTAATCACAATGGCGGGCATTATGTTTGCTTCGATTGTTGGTGGTTTTTTCTCTTTAGTTAGCCTTGTTTCTTCAAAAGAGCAAAAAGTATCTGAATTTCGCCAAGAATGGATCAGTGGGTTACGGGATGATCTGTCAGTCTTCTTTTCTTCCGCACGAGCACTATGTCGAACTATGCAAGAGACACGCAGCCCGAACACCACTGATGATGATATTCAATATTTCAAGTTTGGGAAAGAAAAGGTAGGACACATGCGCTTGGCGGCTGCTGATGCTTTTTATCGAATAAAGCTACGCCTAAACACGAAGGAGCCCGAACATAAAGAGCTACAGCGCTTACTTGAAACTGCGATAAATATTCAAAATCGAATAAATATAAATAAAGGGCTTGATTACACTGAGGCACTTGACGCCATCGAAAGAGCTTCCGACTACTCCCAAGATGTTTTGAAAACCGAATGGGAGAGAGTAAAAAATGGCGAACCAACATATCGCCGTTTAAAAATAATTGCATTTGCGGTATTAGGTTTTGGTCTATTGATTTTCTCTTTTAGTTCGTATGTAATTCTTAGCAGCAGACTATCTGGCACTGTAAGTGAGGTAGCTGCGACTAAATTAATTAGTGAAGCAAACAATAAATCAAACAACGAAAAGCCGAAGAACTAAAGCCGGAAGAACTAAAGGGCAGCCCTTCACAATTGACAAGCAACATCACGGTAGCAGGGGGTAGGGTGCAAGACATCACAGACATCAACACCAAAAAACCAGAATAGCCCGACTACTCAGTGAGGCCACCAGTGTGCCTGCCGCCGAGCAGTCACAGCCCCAGGCGCTGCTCTTCACTTTTCTGGCCATCGCACTGATCGGGACCATGCTGCCGTTTCAGACGGTGGTCGCGTTCTTCTCTATCATCAGTCTCAGTATCACCATCATCTACATGACCCTGATCTGGAAAAAACAAGCCCGGTTCAGCAAGCGGGCCTCGGGGATCCTGATCGCCCTGGTAATGACTTCGGTCATGTCCGGCTGCGGCCCAGTCTTATTCACCGAAAGCATCCCCGATTTCTTCGGGCTCGAACGTAAAGCCGATATCAAAACCCAAACCATCACCCGGTTCGGAGCCTTCGGTTTCGGCCTCAGCGACGCCACAGCCGAACAAGCACAACTCGAAGGCGATATAACAGAACTCGTCGCGGTCAAGATCGATCGCGGTTACGGACTCATCAGCATGGCGCGTATCAGCGTCGCTGGGAAATAAATCGCACATGGGGGATTAAAGAATGACTCCGATTCGATGGAAAGACTCCTACAGCGTTAATCATCCAGAAATCGATGCTCAGCATCAAGAATGGATTTCCATATTTAATAAACTGCACTCCACTCTGCTTTATGGCCACCCTTTTCATGCAGATTCTACTTGTCGCCAAGTTTTAAATGAAATGGTTAACTACACCCAATATCATTTCCGACATGAAGAAGATTATTTGAGATCGATCTGTTATCCCGAAATTGTCGGTCACTGCAGGCTACATAAAAATTTTATTAATCTGATCTGTCGGCATAACCAAAACGAGCAGGTACTGATTGAAAAAAGTTTAGAGGTCATTAAAAAGTGGCTGCTTAACCATATTTTAGTTGAAGACATTAAATATTCTGATTTTGTCAAAGGAGCTGTGCCGGGCAAGGGCGAGTCTTCGCAACCATCAATATAGGGCCAATGAACCAACCAGAACACCCGCCATCAGCATGGCGCGTATCAGCGGCGCTGGGAAATAACTCAAATCTCTCAGGAGGGAATAATGTTTGGAGCAGACGCAGGTGCAGGAATCGCAGGTTTTGCAATCACGCTCATCTTCATTGTTTTGGCTGTGTTAGCCGTTTTTATGCCATGGTTCGTTTACCGCATAAAAAAGAACACTGAAAGCCTGACCACCGAAGTCCGCAACACCAACCAACTTCTCAACGAGATACTAAAAAAAACCGGTGCTATTGAAGTTATAAAAAAACAAGAAGCAAAATACTAATTTAGGAAATTGAAGGAGGGGGAAGCAAATGACCTATTCAGAAATCATGATTAAGGCCTATGCGGAGGCCAAAGGCATCACCAGAGAAGAAGCCATTAAGCACTTCGGCGCCAACGGTCTGGTACCGGCTGACAAGAAGAACACTGAACAGATCAGTAGCCAAAATGCTCAAGAAATTCTCAAAGACCTGCGCAAAGACAAAAAGGGGGTCGATGCCTGGGCAAGAAGAACAAAAGAATAACCAGTTGCTAGCAGGGTGCCTCACTTTAGGGCCTCAAAACACCCCATTCGCCGTGAGGTGCCTTGCTGACTATTTATATTATCAACGAGGGATTGGGGGGATATTGTGAGCTACTTCTTATTGTTTTTGATTTTAGCTCTTTCGAGTCCGGCATTTGCCGCTCCGGAAGAGCTTGATTCACAAATTTCAAAGTTCGAATTCCAGGGCGTACATTTCGGGGATTTCCCGTCTGTCGACATGATTTGCATCCGGGGACTCTGTCCGGTCGGTGAAATGGGCGTCGGCATCTACACCGGCAGTCGCGCCCACCATACCTACAATCAACAGACGACAATTACCCACTATAATGGGGTCAAGATATCTGCACCTCAATTCAAATATTTCGACGATAAGATGTTTCAGGTCATGTTCGATATTCAATGCTATAGGCAGGGGCAAGATGAGTGTATAGAGGCAGTTAAGGCCGGGTTTGATGCCGAATACGGACTTACTCTCCTTGAAACTTTAAAAAATGAACGGACACCATCAAAAACAGGAGAAGTCTTCCTGACTGAATCTGGCAGCCTAGTTACCATTATTTGGGACAAAGGCAATAATTACCAACCTGACCCATATGTGCAAATCTTTGACAGAACTTTAATGGATATGGCACGACTGGCCGCAAATCCGAACTATGTGCCGATAGAAATTAAGGCTACGAATTCTCAAAAGCCAGATAAGTAATCAAATAACAGTTGCCAGAAAGAGCTAAAGGGTCAGCCCTTGACGGGATGTTGCTCAAACCGATCTGAATTTTGCGACGGAGCTACAACCGATTCATTACGAAGGCTAAATTAAACAGCAGCGTAGAAACAATATTGCCCCGAGCCATGCTTCAAATCAGCAGAGATTGG
>JAJRQB010000142.1 GCA_024280485.1 Deltaproteobacteria bacterium | reverse complement strand
TCGTTATTTCCCTTATGCGCATGCAGTTGTTGGGGCTGCAGTCCTCAATAAATGGAATTTTTCGGATGATCTTATTCAGTGTACCTTGCATCATGAAGATATGGCGGTAGAGAAGGAAGATAACGAAGTCCAGTATCGGCTTGCTGCGACCGTGTGCCTGGCGGATCGAATCTGTTCTCGCCTCGGAATTGGTGCTCGGGAACCCGATGAAACGATCAATGTATTTGAAACAAAAGGAGCAGAGGCCTTGGTTCTTGATAAGGGTCAAATTGATATTGCGATTGAAGAAATAGAAGAAATATTTACTGAAAATAGAGACAGCTTCCTGTCCTGATCCAACAAGGTAAATTTTCTGGAAAAAAAAGAGAGTGGTGATTTCACCTCTCTCTTTTTTTGTGCCTGCAATTCGGGTATGTTAGCTTAAATCTATTCCGATGGAGCTTTTTATTGATCAAGGAACGCTTGGATAAATTACTTGTCGACCAGGGCTTAGCCCAATCGCGTGAACGTGCCAGGGCTTTAATCCTGGCTGGCCAAGTGATTGTTGATGATCATCGCGTTGATAAGGTTGGGACACGTTTTGCTCTCGATGTTGAATTACGCATTAAAGGATCGGACATTCCATATGTCTCGCGTGGTGGACTGAAACTGGAAAAAGGCTTGGACTGCTTTGCACTTGATCCACAAGGCCATGTCGCGATAGATGTTGGCGCCAGTACTGGCGGCTTTACGGACTGCCTTCTTCAACGTGGGGCGGCAAAGGTTTATGCCGTAGACGTTGGGTACGGTCAGCTTGCATGGAAGCTGCGTGAAGATTCACGGGTGGTGAATTTAGAGCGTTGTAATATCCGGAATTTAAGAGCCGAACAGTTGGACCAGACTCCATCACTGGCAGTCATTGATGCCAGCTTTATTTCACTCTCCAAGGTGCTCCCTGCAACCCTTGCTCTCTTGACTGATGATGCTTTGATTGTTGCCTTGATTAAACCTCAGTTTGAGGTTGGCCGTGGTCAGGTTGGTAAGGGGGGAGTTGTGCGTGATGAAAAATTGCACCTACAGGTTATTGAGGATATTCGCAAGCTAGCACTTGAGCTGAACTGTCGAATTGTTGGAGTCGACGAATCTCCGATTCTTGGACCCAAAGGAAATCGTGAGTTTTTAATCTGTCTGCAAAAAGAGGTAATGAATGCATAAGGTTTATTTTATCGGAGCTGGGCCTGGTGACCCCCAACTGTTGACCCTGCAGGGGGCTGAGGCTTTAGACAGAGCAGCGCTGGTCTTTGCTCCAGAGCCTTTTGAACAAACCTTTGCTGAACGACTCAATGGGAAGGTTGTTGACAGCCCCTTCGATTTTGATTTTTCAGATCTGGTAGTAAGGGTTAAAGATCAGCTCGCTACGGCAGACGTTGCTTTTTTAATCCCTGGTGATCTGACCTTTTATGCGCCTTTTCAGGCCTTGATCAATTATTTTGCTGACAATTCGGAAGTTTTGGCCGGGGTTGGTATTGCCAATGCCGCTTCTGCAGCTATAAAACAGACTCTTGACCTCCCTGGTGTCTGCAACCGCGCAATCATCGTGTCTCCAAAGACTCTGGGCAATGAAGAAGGGATGCCGCGCCTTGATGAACTGGCGGGCAAAGGAGCATCTTTACTGCTCTATATGAATAATCTGCCACTCGTTGAGCTTTGTGCCACTTTGCGCCGTGGATATAAGGCAGATGTGCCTATCGCGTTATTGCATCGGCTTGGCCTGCCGGGCGAGGAGATCATCATCGGTAGTCTCGATAATATTGTTGAAAAAACGGCGGGACGAGATTATTTCAATCTGGATGATCCGACCGGAAAGTCTGCTCTGACGCTGGTGGTTGTCGGCGAGACCCTGACTGCAGATGTCGATGGCAGCTGGTGGGACTATCGACGTGAACATATTTGGAAAAAGCGCCAGAAGGGGAGCTGATGAGAATCATTTCACCAGTTGATCATGCTGCCGAAGCGGTCGATTTACTCTCTGCAGGAGCAGACGAACTTTATGGTGGTTATATCCCGCTCGTCTGGCAAGAGCGGTTTGGCCTGCTGGCTTCAATCAACCAACGTACTTTCGCCGGGGCGCAGATCGATAGCTATGCCGGGCTCTGTACTGTTGTTGAGGCATGTAACAATGCCGAGGGTGAATTTGCACTGACGTTAAACAGCCCCTTTTATAGTGATGCGCAACTACCGTTACTGCTCGATTATGTCGCTGAAGCTGTTGAAGCAGGTGTCTCCAGTGTCATTCTCGCTGATCTCGGCTTGCTGAGGGCGTTGAAAATTCAGTTCCCCGATCTCCTCTTTCATGCAAGTACTCTGGCGCATCTATCCAACTCTGCCGCGATTCGTTTTTATCAGAAACAGGGTATTGGTCGCATTATCCTGCCGCGCCACCTCAATCTCTCCGATATGGCAGAAATACGTCGTCAGGTCCCCGATCTCCCCTGCGATGCCTTTTTGCTGGTTGGCAAATGTCCAAATACCGAAGGTTTGTGTTCCTTCCATCATAGCAGCTCCGATAAGATATGGCCCTGTGAGATTCCTTACCAGATTGAACCCGCAGTCGAACCCGCCTCGCTTGAGTTGCAACAGGCTATGGCGACTCAGGCAAGCTGGTCGATGAGTAACCGACGGCATGGGTGTGGTCTCTGTGCTATTCCCCAACTTCTTCAGGCAGGTTTTGACGGACTCAAGCTTGTCGGACGTGGCTCCCCCACTCAGCGAAAGGTCGTCAACATTGCGGCCGCAGTCGAATTCGTTAATCTTGCGCAGGAAATTAAAGACTTTGCGGCCTACCGCAAAGAAGCAATCGCTTCACATCTCCGAATTTTCGGAGTATCCTGTAACGAAAATGTCTGCTATTACCCTGAACTTTTTGAAGATAGTTAACTCGTGATTTCTTTGAATCAAGGTTGAACTGATGTCGACTGATTGTCTCTTTTGTAAAATTTCTCAAGGTGATATCCCTGCAAAGCTTGTGTATGAGGATGAGTCGGTTGTTGCTTTTCGCGATATCAACCCTCAGGCTCCGCAGCATTTTTTACTTATTCCGCGCAAGCATATCCGTACGACCCTTGATCTGTCGGAGGAAGATGCTGCGCTAATTGGGCATATCTATTTGGTCGCTGGTAAAATTGCCACTCAATTCGACTTTGCTGATGAAGGCTTTCGGGTGGTTAATAATTGCAATGAGGGTGGAGGTCAGGTTGTATGGCACCTGCATTTTCATCTGCTTGGGGGCCGTCAGATGGGATGGCCTCCTGGTTAGACGTTGTTTGTGGATTGAAGACTGATTGTTAAACTTAGGCAACTCAACTAAAATCTGAAGCATATTTATTATGGCGACCTACGACGAAAAAACTGTCCAACGCATGACGACTGACATTCTTGAACTGCTTGCAACTCACTATGGTGGTGGGATGTCGGAAGAGCTTTTCGAGGATGGATTAGATGCGGTGCAGTGTGCCTTGAGTGATGCACGCAAATGGCATGAAGGTCAAATTCGTAAGTCCGGGGAGCCTTATCTCTTTCATCCGCTACGCGTATCGCACCTTGCCGCCCGGCACTGGATGGACTTCCCTTCGGTGGTTGCCGCATTACTGCATGATGTCGTTGAGGACACTCCCATGTCTCTTGATGATGTTCGCGCAGATTATGGTGATGAAGTCGCACTGTTGGTTGATGGTCTGACGAAGGTTGAATCGACTGAGCTTAGTCGTGAAGCAACCAAGATGGAGACTTACCGCAAGCAGATTCTTGCAGCCATCGAGGATGTGCGTGTGTTGTGCCTCAAGTTCTGGGATCGTATCGACAATCTGCATACGATTGATGCCCTGGCGCCGGAAAAACAGAAGAGGATTGCTGAAGAGACGCGCGAAATCTACGTGCCGCTGGCTAATCACCTGGGTATGGGATATGTGGCTACGACTCTGGATTCACTTTCATTACACGTACTCTATCCCCGTCGTGGAATTGGTTATGATGAGCGCGTGGCTAATGTTAAAGAGGAGACTACGAGTTTTTTGCGACAGGAGAAGGCCAGAATTACCAATGCCTGCGAGCACGAGAAGCTTGGCGTTTTACTTAAAGATCGCTGGCGGCCTTTTTCGATATCTGCGACTCAGCAACGCAAAAGAGGGTTTCCAACTCTGTATACCCTCGAAGCTCAAGTCGACCGAATCATGGATGCCTATTTGTTTCTTGGTGTTTTGCACAGTCTCTATCCCCCAATTCCGGGCAAACTGCGTGACCATTTAATTGTTCCGTCACACCATGGGTATCAGGCTCTTAAAACGACAGTACAGGCTGGTGAACAGCGTATGCGTGTCGAAGTAACGACACGGAAGTTGGCCCGATTCAATGAGGCCGGTGTTTTGGCTCCTGGTTTTGAATTTAGACGTAAGACCTTTCACAATTGGATGAAATCTTTGATCGATGGTGAGTCTGTTTTTGATACTCAATCATTGATGTTGGCGTCAAAGACAATTCAAATTTATTCTCCAAAGGGGGAAAGTTTTGTCCTTCCAGAAGGGAGTAGTGCTCTCGATTTTGCCTTCGATATTCACGAGAAACTGGGAATTCACGCCTGCCGAGCGAGGGTAAATGGCCAAACCCGTTTACTTAAAACCCGACTTTTAGATGGTGACCAAATTGAGATAGAGACCTCGGAAAAAGCCGGAGTTCTTCCGAAGTGGTTGGAATGGGCAGTTACACCTAAAGCACGCAATACAATCCGTCGCTATCTGCGGAATAAGGTCAAGTCAGCCTGAAATAATGAAAGATAATTATGTTAAAACCTGTTAGCTGTTTTGTTCTTCTCGTTATCCTTTGCACCTCTCAAGCCTACGCCGATATCAATGTTTTTATCTATCATCGCTTTGGTGAAACTCGTTACCCTTCGACTAATATCTCCATAGAAGTTTTTACAGAGCAACTTGCTTATTTAAAGGAGGAAGGCTATCAGGTTTTGCCTTTGTCTCAAATCGCCCGAATGGTGCGCGAGGGAGAAACGCTACCTGATAAAGCGGTTGGATTGTGCGTAGATGATGCCTTTATTTCATTTGTTGAGCAGGCGTTACCTTTGCTCCAGCAATATGCTTTCCCGGTCACTTTGTTTGTGAATACTGATGCCGTGGGTACTGCTGACTATCTTGATTGGACGCAATTACGAGATGTGATGAAAAAAGGAGTAGAGATTGGCAACCATACCGCCAGTCATGCTTATCTTGTAGAGATGGAAGAAGGGGAGAGCCAGACTCAATGGAAGAATCGCATCAGCGCTGATATTGAAAAGTCTAAATTGGCCCTTAAAAATAACCTCGGTGTCGCACCCGATATTTTCGCTTATACCTATGGCGAATATTCCCCTGCAGTTATTGAGGTGGTTAAAGACGCTGGCTTTAAGGCGGCGTTTGCGCAACAGTCAGGGGTTGTTTATGCTGGATCAGATATTTGGACTCTCCCCCGATTTCCGATGGGGGGACCCTATGCCACGATGAATGGCTTTCTTTCCAAATTGAAAATGTCAGCACTCGAAATAATTGACATTGAACCTGTTGATCCCGTCATTCGTGATCAGAATCCACCATTATTGAGATTGAAACTTGCAGACGATGCGATCGCTCGTGGCGCGATCAATTGTTTCGCACAAGGTGAGAACAGCTGCCGTGTTGAGAGAGATCCTGTCATCAAGGGGAAGATTTCGATTCTGGCGGAGAAACCACTAACGAGCCGTCGCAATAAATATACCTTGACTGCTCTGGGACGTGATGGGCGCTGGCGTTGGTTCAGTCAACTCTGGATAAATGCCAAGCGACCGGTGTCGGTGCCTACTCAGCCCTGACGTAGACGAACCTGAGTGAAACGCTGCAGGTTGTTTTGACGGATCAGATTCTGCAGGTCGATAATGTAAGCCTCGCGGCGGGTTGAGTAGTTTGTTAAGCCTTCAGCGAGTGCAACACCGCTCGGGCTCTCTCCACGCTCACGCATCTCGGTACGAATTTTCCTGAAGTCAGCATAGGCTGAATGAGTATTCAGATTCCGCAGATATGAGCGGATCGAGTCATATAAGGTGTCAAATCGTCGAACTTCGTAGATTTCCCCCTCAGGACGCCCTTCCGGAATGATGCCGGTCCCTGGAGTGAAAGTCCATTCTCCGAACAGGTTGTTCCCCAGTTGTGAGAAGCGTGATGTCCCCCATGCCGATTCATTGGCAGCCTGTGCCAGAGCTAGCTCTGCCGGGACCTGATCAATTCTACTGTGTAGTTTCGAAAGTGTTTTCATAGCTGTAGGGTCACCAGTTACAGAATAACGTAGCTGCAGCGTAGAAAGCCGGTGGAACTGTTCTTCTTCAAGTTTCTGATTGTTGGCAATTATTTTTGTTAACTTTAGAAGGTCAGAACGCTCTTCAGAGATCTCTTTATTTGCGAGCAAAACCATTGGGAGTAGTGTTTGGAAAAATAATAATTTTTTACGTGACGAAGAGCGAACTTCGGCCATTTCTGCCGGTATCGATCCGAAAATCAGTGGTGGGACTCCAGCGTTCAGCTGGCTAATATCGTAACTATAACGATAAAATGTGTCTTCAAGTTCTACTACAGTTTTCGGTTCAACAATCCTGACAGGAGTCCCAAGGAAGGTCGGAGCAGCGCTTTCAGTGCAGCTGGCAAGAAGTAGTGCTGCAGCACTGAAAAGAAGGAAAAATTTTCCTGTTTTGTGCGATAAATTTGTCATGAATCTCTTTATTGCGTTTAGTTGATGATACTTATCTATGCATTTGCGACCGGCATGTATACAACTGCTCGGCTGTTGTTGTCAACTTCTTGAGCTATAAGCACCTGATTTTACCAACAAAACTTCTTTAAGTGTTTGATATTTCTGAAGTCCTTATTCTAAACGGAGAAGACTGAAATGAATTCATATCGTAAAGAACTTTGGTTCGATATCCCAACCCGGCGCGAGTTTAGAAATATTACACCAGAAATTTCAGATTGCTTGCGTGAAAGTGAAATTAAAGAAGGGCTGTTGTTGGTAAATGCCATGCATATTACTGCCTCGGTATTTATCAATGATGATGAAACTGGGCTACATAACGACTTTGAACGGTGGCTTGAAGATCTTGCACCGCATGAACCATTGTCCCTGTATCAACACAACCTGACAGGAGAAGACAATGGTGATGCACATATTAAACGGACTTTGATGGGCCGCGAGGTTATTGTTGCGGTAACAAAGGGAGAGCTTGATTTTGGACCTTGGGAACAGATTTTTTACGGTGAATTTGATGGTCGCCGAAGGAAGCGGATCCTAGTCAAAATAATTGGCGAATAACCTGACCCTAGCAGCCTGTCGGACTTCCCATGAACTGGCTGCAAATCCGGCTGATTGGCCCAGATTTTAGCTCCTTTTCGGTTCATAGCTACGGCTATGACCTCTCAAATGAGCCAAAATCTGCTCTCAAGCATCCAAATTTTCGCTTCAGCTCGTTAAGTCCGACAGACTGCTAGATGTTTTTTCTGTCTCAACACTCACGAAGCAAATCGTGTAAAATGTAAAAAGGAAGATAACTATGAGCGAAACGATTAAAACGGCAAGTTTTGAGTATCTGATCAGCCTCGCAAAAGAGAACTCTGATGGAGGATTTACCTTTATTCTTGATGGGGAGAGTTATCAGATAAAAGACGTGCTGGAGATTTCAGCTATCGCCAGTAAGAAAGGGTACATAGTCATTTACTGATTAAGGGGGTGCTTATGACTGAAGGCGTTTGTTACACCTTTGAGGCGGCCATCGAAAAAGCAATTGAGATGGAAGAGAACGGGTTTAGATCCTACCTGAAGGCAATCTCAATTCTTAAGAATGAACATGCGCGAGCCATTTTGCGTGATTCGGCGTTGGATGAGGTGCGTCATAAGCAAGAGCTTGAAAAAGCTCTTCTAAATGGAACTCTGGAGGGAAGCATAGGTCCGCAGGCTGGAGTTCAAACTATGAATCTCAGCTACACTCTACGCCCACAGGAGTTAAAACCAGATGCTGATGTTCGTCAGGCACTGGCATATGCTATCCATCTTGAGAAAGAAGCGATCGACTTTTACCAAAGAATGATCGATGGCTGTGAGGGCGCACCTATGGTCCCTGTGTTTAAGCAACTCCTTAATGATGAAACACGGCATCTGCTTCAACTTGAAGATATGTATGAAGAGCATTTCTTGACTGAGAATTGAACTGCGCTGCAGCCCTGATTTTGAAAGCAGACGTTGTTTCTCTCTTCATGAGGCGCTTGTACGATATGGTATTTGTTACTGAAACACTTAAAAACAAGGAGTTGTTGGATCAGTAGAATACTGTTATATTTGTGAGGTGTTGTTCAGTGGGGAGGTCAGTATGGATGATAATCTTGTTAAGGCCCTCTTTGCAGTCTATGTCGTGACGGTCTCTTTGCTGCGGCTTATGTCTGACCATGAATTTTTGCGTTTGACGGCCATGAAAAAAGTCTGGGGCGGTACCCAGGGTTTGTTGTTCCACTTTATCGCCAATATTGTTTTGCCCCTCTTGTTGGCTATCTATTATCTCTGTCGTAGTATTACCGGTCCTCTGTCATTTTAGATTTGTTGATTCTCGTTCAATTCTCTTCCAATATCGTTTTCTTGTTCTAAGTTGCCTTTCCACCATCCCCCGGTTGACAAAACGTCTCGACATCCTTAACTTGACTTGCTGTAATTCATTTAAAAACAAGTGCTTTAAGGAGCGATTCAATGTCTGAAAAAACCAAAACCAAGACCAAGTCAAAACCAAAGACCGAAACAGGTGAAATCTCGATTCATACTGAGAACATTTTTCCGATTATCAAGAAATGGCTCTACAGTGAAAAAGATATATTCCTGCGCGAACTTGTCTCCAATGCTGTTGATGCAATCAATAAGTTAAAGAACATCGCGCTGGTTGAAGGGCTTACGCTGAGCGATGAGTACGCTGTTGATATCAAGATTGATGAAGAGAAGAAGACTCTGAGTATCAGTGATAACGGCCTGGGGATGACCTCTGATGAGGTTCGCAAATACATCAATCAGGTTGCTTTCAGTTCAGCTGAAGATTTCATCGAAAAGTTCAAGGGGCTCGAAGACAAGAATGAAATCATCGGCCATTTCGGCCTCGGTTTTTATTCCACCTTTATGGTTTCGGAGCTGGTTGAGATCAAGACCCTCTCTTACCAGGAAGATGCCGAACCAGCTGATTGGTCCTGCGACGGGACCACTAAATATAGTTTGGGCACTGGAAAGCGTACGGATCGTGGAACCGAGATTGTGCTGCACCTTTCTGACGATGAGAAAGAATTTTTGAACAAGGATCGTATCCAGGAAATTCTGGTCAAGTTCTGTAACTTTCTACCGGTGACCATTCGTCTCGATGGAGAACAGATTAATGATAGTAATCCGCTTTGGACTCAGTCTGCGTCTGAACTGAAAGAAGAAGATTATCGCGAGTTTTATCGCAAGCTCTATCCGATGTCGGGTGAGCCGCTCTTTTGGATCCATTTGAATATAGATTATCCCTTTAACCTGAAGGGAATTCTTTATTTCCCACGTTTGAATAATGAATTCGATGTTACGAAAAGCCACATCAAGCTCTTCTGTAATCAGGTCTTCGTGTCAGACAACAGTACTGAACTGACACCAGAGTTTTTGACCCCACTGCAGGGCTGTCTTGACGCGCCTGATCTGCCGTTAAATGTTTCACGCAGCTATCTGCAGAATGATCCACAGGTGCGTAAAATACGTGAAGTTATCAGTTCTCGGGTGGCTGCCAAGGTGGTGGAGTTCGCCAAGAAGGGGAGCGAAGAATTTGCGCCGATCTGGACTGACATCCATACTTTCGTGAAGTATGGAATGATGCGCGAAGATAAGTTCTACAATAAGGTCAAGGATCACGTTATCTACCGCAGTACCGGTGAGCAGAAATACACGACTCTGCTCGATTACCTTGAGCGGGCCAAAGAGAAGCATGAAGGTAAGATCTATTACGCTAATGATGAGGGGACTCAGTCAACCTACCTGAAGTTGTTTAAATCACAAGGCATGGAAGTTCTGATTTTTGATTCAATGATCGACAATCACTTCATTCAGTTTCTTGAATCTAAGGGGGAGGAAACCAAGTTTGAACGGGTCGACTCAGATATAACTGAGAACCTGCTCGAACAGGATAAATCCTCAAAGGTTGTAGATGGCGATAACAAAACACGTAATGAGAGAATCGAAGAAGTATTCAAATCGGGTCTGGATATTAAAGGGTTGTCGATTCGAATCGAAACTCTCAAGGATGATTCTGTGCCAGGGATGATTCTACTCAATGAGCAATCTCGTCGTTTCAAGGAAATGATGCGCAATATGGGGCAGGGGGGCGATGCTCCTGAGATGGATATGTTTGCCGAGCATACTCTGATGATAAATACGGCAAGCCCGGTCGTAGAGAAGTTGCTTGTTTTGAAAGAAGCAGGTGATGAGGAGAAGGCAGGTCTATTAACCGAGCAGATTTATGACTTGGCTATGCTTTCGCATATGGCGTTAACCAAGGAACGGATGGCCGCGTTTCTAGAGCGTAGCGGCAAGTTGCTGGGACTTATCTAAAACACGAGGAGAGAGGCGCGAATCGAGAAGTGTGATCGCTCCTCTCTCCTCGCGCTTCTCACCTCTTACCCCTATTCTTCGAGTTGCTCCGTCTGGCGCAGACCTTCGTAGAGGATAATAGCCGCTGAGTTAGCCAGATTCAAACTACGCACGGCCGAAGAGAAAATCGGAATGCGTAGCGCCATATCTCCCGCACGATCGAGTAATTCCTCCGGCAGACCTTTGGTTTCCTTGCCGAAAACTAAAAAATCCCCCGCAGTAAATTCGACCTGAGTGTAGTTTTTCTCAGCCTTCTTTGACATGTACCAGAAACGCCCATCTGGGAACCGGGTCTGAAGCGCAACCAGAGAATCCCAGCGCTGCAGATTGACTTCGGGCCAGTAATCGAGACCGGCGCGCTTGAGATGTTTGTCATCAATGGAAAATCCGAGCTTGCCGACTAGGTGTAAAACAGTCCCGGTTGCGGCACAGAGTCGGCCGATATTGCCGGTATTCGGCGGAATCTCCGGTTCGATCAAAACGATGTGGAAAGGTTTGTTTGGTTTCATGGGGAGGGACTATACACAAAAAAGCGGGCGGCGGGAAGATTCCCGGCGCCCGCTGGTGTTTATGTCAACCTCAAAAATCAGTCGGCTTTAAGCGCCTGATCCAGATCGGCGATGATATCTTCAATATCCTCAATTCCGACCGAAATGCGAATATAGTCAGCCGTAACGCCTGCCGCCTCTTGTTCTGCGGCGCTAAGTTGCTGGTGAGTCGTCGAAGCCGGATGAATCACCAGGGTTTTGGCATCACCGATGTTAGCCAGGTGGCTCGCAAGTTTGACGCTGTCGATGAATTTGGGACCCGCATCATTTTCGCCCTTGATGCCGAAGCCGATGATTGCTCCCTGACCCTTCGGCAGGTAGCGCTGGGCATTCTGGTAATCCTTGTGACTCTCCAGCCCCGGGTAGTTAACCCAGGAGACTTGCGGATGACCTTCGAGGAACCTTGCCACCTTGAGTGCGTTCTCGCAGTGACGCGGCATCCGCACGTGCAGGGTTTCAAGGCCTTGCAGAAAGTAGAAGGCGTTGGTCGGAGAGAGGCAAGGACCCAGATCGCGCAGCAGGGTGAGGCGCATTTTGAGGATATAGGCCAGTTCTCCCAGGGCCTCGTGATAAACCAGGCCATGATAGCTGGGATCGGGAGTGGTAAATTCCTCAAAACGACCGCTCGACCAGTCAAAATTACCGCTATCGACCACCGCTCCGCCGATGCTTGTTCCGTGTCCGCCGATAAATTTGGTCAGTGAATAGCAGACGATGTCCGCGCCATGCTCAATCGGTTTGAAGAGCAGTGGTGTGGCAACGGTATTATCGACAATGAAGGGGAGGCCGTTGTCGTGTGCAATCTTGGCCAGCGCTTCGAAGTCATCAACATTGTTTTTTGGATTGCCTATGGTTTCGCCGAAGATTGCCTTGGTGTCGTCATCGATCGCTGCGCTTACCTTGGCCAGATCCGAGGTGTCGACGAACTTGACAGTGATGCCCATCCGTTTGAAGGTGTGGTTAAAGAGGTTGTAGGTGCCGCCATAAAGGTAGTTACTGGCAATAATGTTGTCGCCGCACTTAGCGATGTTCAAGATCGCCAGGGTGATCGCTGCTGAACCCGAGGCAAGCCCCAGGGCTCCAACGCCACCGTCAAGCTCGGCCAAGCGTTTCTCCAGTACGTCGGTGGTCGGATTCATCAAGCGGGTGTAGATATTGCCCATCTCTTTCAAGGAGAAGAGATTCGCGGCATGTTCAGCCGAGTTAAAGATGTAGGAACTGGTCTGGTAGATAGGCACCGCACGCGAATTGGTTGTCGGGTCGGGGACCTGGCCAGCATGCAGGGCAAGAGTTCCATCCTGATATTTGGTTTCATCAGACATTTGTTTGTCTCCTTTGTACTGAGGTTAATGATATATGTAATTACTAGCAGAACTGTCAAGAATTGATTTTTTATCTATATCAGTCGACCGATGAACATGCAAGAGGAATCAGTTGTGGTCAGTCTTCTTCATGTCCATTCGCCCCAGATGGATTTGTCTAGCTCCAGATCCTGTTGTGCAACCCGGATGGCTCGTGGTTAGCCAAGTGCAGAATTCGTAAGACGTAAGCATAACAGAAGAAATTGCTGATCGACAGGTACAGATACTGATAAATTATTGCAGTTCAGTTCAACCTGTAAGAGAATGCGCACATTATGCTGACGATAGATTTCTTCATCCTTGAACAACTTGTTGCCGAGTTGGCTCCCCAGATCACCGGTTCCAGCGTCGCCAAGATTCATCAACCTGGTGACAACAGTCTGGTGATTCGTCTCTGGAACGGACGCCAAAACCTTAAGCTGTTGATTCAGGTCGGGCAGGGCGCACGGCTCCATCTCACCGAGCAGAATATTCCCAATCCCTTTCACCCCCCGCGCTTTAGTCAGTTGTTACGTTCGCGCCTGAAACGTCTGGAGTCGATTTCGATCCCTGATCATGATCGGGTAGTGGAGTTGAACTTTGTCGGCTCAGATCAACGCTATCGGCTTGTCTGTGAATTGCTCGGGACCCGCAGCAATCTTTATCTTCTCGATGAGGCTGGTCTGTTGCTTGATGCTCTGCATAAGCCGCAACCATTTGGCGATCGCTTGCTGCAACGTGGCAAACTTTATCTCCCTCTATCTCAACAAGATCGTCTCAGCCTGGCCAATGTCGCGCTGACTCCACCCGCAGGGTTGACTGATGCCGATTCCTTTGAAAAATGGTTGCTACAGAAGGTCTCTCCGATGTCAAAAGGGCAGGCCTCAGTCTTGAAGAAGTCAGTTGAACTAGGACAAGCTATCATACCGACTTTTAATGATTTTAAGCATGATTGGTTGGAACATAAAGCAACTCCTTCTCTTGTGACTCTTGCTGGTAAGAAACAGCTGGTGGCCTATCTTCCATCATGTATCGAACCTCTGGAATTAGTGATCGGCAGCCTGTCGCAATTCATCGATCACTGCTTCTCCCCAGAGGTTGAGGTTGCGACCGAAATTGGAGAACGAGCCGTTTTTCGACAGGTCATCAAACGCCAGATTGTTCGGCTACAGAAACGGCAGAAGAATATTTCTAAGCAGCACGAGAAGACCGAAAGTTTTGCCGAACGACGTCATCTAGGCGAATTGCTCTTGGCCAATTTGCATCTGGTCAAGAAGGGGATGAGTCAGGTCGAGGTCAGTGACTGGACAATCGAACCGCCAGCAACTGTCACTATCGATCTGCAGCAGGATCTCAGCCCGCAAGAGAATGCCGAACGTTTATTTAAACGCTACAAGAAAGAGAAGCGGGGCGTGGAGCATATAGATCGTCGCCAACATGAGACCCACGAAGAGATTCAGTGGCTGGAGGCGTTACTCTTGTCGCTGGACGAAGCGACCGATCTTGATGAGATCAATGAAGTCGGTCAGGAACTATTGACCGCCGGACTCATTCAAGCCTCAAAAAAAGAACCGGCCAGTCGTAACAAGGTCAGTGGCGCTCCACGCTTGAATCAGACTTTATCACCCGCTGGTCTGCGGATCTTCTGGGGACGTAATAATCGCAGTAACGATCATCTGTCAGCACGGATGACTGATCGCGATGACCTGTGGTTCCACGCACATAATATGCCCGGCTGTCATCTGGTGCTGAAACGCGATGGCCGCACAACAGATTTCGCACAGCAGGACATCGAATATGCTGCAAGTCTGGCCGCGGGCTACAGTCGAGGTAAAGAGGATACGCGTGTAGAGGTTATTGTTGCCGAGGGCCGCCATATCAGTCGACCCAAAGGAGCCAAGCCCGGACTTGTCACTGTTGCCGAATATCGCAGTATTCTCGTCGCGCCGCTTCGTCTCCCGGATGTTGAAAAAGCGGCTAAGAACTAGAAATTTTTATTGCAATCGAAAAACCCATTTGGTATAAACAGCTTCGCTTCACGCCGCGGTGGTGGAATTGGTAGACACGCTGGTTTCAGGGACCAGTTTTCGCAAGGAAGTGGGAGTTCGAGTCTCCCCCGCGGCAC
>JAJRQB010000141.1 GCA_024280485.1 Deltaproteobacteria bacterium | reverse complement strand
CGGGCAGATTTCATTCTATCTGCAAGGTTTCGCCTGGGGCTTGTTATTGATGCTCGGTTGGCTGTTGTTAAAAGCCGCTGTTTAATAAGGATAGACGAACCGGATGAATCTTTCTGCTTTGACAGGATTTCCGTTACTGAGCCTGGTGCTCTGGTTGCCGTTTTTCGGCACTCTGCTCTGTTTAGTATTTCGGCACTCGGCGTTGGCCTGTCGTTGGCTGGCGCTGCTGACAACCCTGACGGTGTTGATTCTGATGGTTTGGCTTTTTGTCGGGCTGCCAGCAGAATCTGGCTGGTTGTTAAAAGAGGATTACGCCTGGATTCCGAGTTTCGGCATTCGCTACAGTCTGGCTCTCGATGGCATTTCGTTGCTGATGGTCTCTTTGACTGCACTGCTGCAGGTTGCCGCAGTCTTGATCAGCTGGAAACAGAAGCAACACCCGGCACTCTTCTATGCGCTGGTCCTGATTCTCGAAACCGGGATTATTGGCGTCTTTCTCGCCACCGATCTGATCCTTTTTTACATCTTCTGGGAACTGATGCTGATTCCGATGCTGTTTTTGATCGGGGTCTGGGGACATGGTAATCGGGTTTATGCCGCACTCAAATTCTTCTTCTTTACTCTGGCCGGAAGTCTCTGCCTGTTGCTGTCGATCATCAGCCTTTATCTGATTCACGGTGAGCAGACTGGTGTCTACAGCTTCGCCTTCGAAACCCTGATGCAGACGCAACTTTCTTCCGGGGTGGAGATGTTGCTCTATATCGGATTTTTGCTCGCCTTTGTCGTTAAGGTACCACTCTTCCCATTCCATACCTGGCTGCCTGATGCTCACACCGAGGCTCCGGCGGCTGGCTCAGTCGACCTGGCCGGGTTGTTATTGAAGACCGGAATTTATGGTCTGATCCGTTTTGCATTTCCACTCTTTCCTTCTGCTGCACAACAAAGTTTGCCCTTTCTGGCCGTGCTGGCGTTGATCGGGATCTTTTACGCAGCCTGGATTGCCTATGCGCAGACAGATATCAAGCGGGTTATCGCTTACTCCTCGGTTGCGCATATGGGCTTCGTTATTTTGGGACTGGCAGCCTGGAACCAGCTCGCATGGGAAGGTGCCCTGCTGCTGATGGTCAACCACGGGGTGACGACAGGTGGCCTGTTTATCCTGATTGCCATGTTGCAGGATCGTACCGGATCGCGTGATCTGCGTGTCCTCGGTGGTATGTGGAAGTCCCTGCCTTATTTCAGCGCCTTCTTTCTGCTCTTCTGTTTGGCCTCTCTCGGTTTGCCGGGACTGTCAAATTTTGCCGGAGAAATTCTGGTGTTACTTGGCACTTTTTCACGCTGGCCACTCTTTGCCGCGTTCGCCGCTGCCGGGGTGGTTTTCTCTGCCGCTTACATGCTGCGTGTGGTGCAGGGGGTTCTCTGGGGGCCTTTGGGGCAGATGTGTAAAATTGGCGATGATGATTGTCTACATGAGGATCTGGACCGGCGAGAATGGCTGCTTCTGATTCCACTCGCCATGTTGGTGATCTGGTTGGGGATCTATCCCGCACCAGTTCTAGAACCGATGAGTGGTCCAATCAGTCTGCTCCTTCAGTCGGGAGGGCTGCCATGAGTGCTCTCGAACTACAATCACTATTACCACTGATTATACTGGCCTTGGGTGCAACTGGCGTCTTGATGCTCGGTGCCTGGTATCCCTCTAAAAATTGGATTCTGGGCGGAGTGTTTATCACTCTACTGGCAGCATTCTCTGCCGGATTGATTGACCCTGCTGTGCCGGAGGTCGCTAACCTCTATAGTGCAGGTAGTTATGCCCGTTTCTTCGTAGTGCTTTGGTCGATACTTGGAGCGCTTACTCTACTGCTATCGTTGCGTTACACTGAGATTCATGATTTGCCCGGGAGCGAATATACAGCTCTGGTGCTCTTTGCGATCTGTGGCATGGGGCTGCTCTCTTCTGCGACTTCGCTGATCGGTCTTTTTCTTGGCCTTGAGGCATTTACCCTGGTGTTCTACATTTTGATCGCCTTTAAACGTGATGATTCCTATAGTGCCGAAGCTGGTCTCAAATACCTGGTGATGGGTGCCGTAGCGACTGGTTTTCTGGCCTTCGGCATCTCCTTAATTTACGCTGCCAGTGGAAGCTTCCACCTCCCCGAGGCCTTTGCCGGTTTACAGCAGGCAGGTGGTATGCGCGCGCTCGGGCTGGCTGGCTGGGCATTAATGCTGGTCGCCATCGGCTTTAAGGTCTCCCTGGTCCCTTTTCACCTTTGGACTCCCGATGTCTATCAAGGAGCGCCTGCCCCGGTTTCAGGATTGTTGGCAACCGGATCGAAGGGAGCTGTTTTCGCTTCACTGGTACCTTTATTTACAGCACTTGGTCCACTAAAAGCAGATCTTGAGGTAATCCTTTGGGCGTTGGCAGCCCTGTCAATGCTGGCTGGAACTTTCGCCGCACTGCCACAGCGCAACCTTAAGCGGATGCTTGCTTATTCTTCGGTTGTTCATATGGGCTATCTGATGATCGGTCTGCTGGTCGGCGGCCCAGAAGCCCATCGTGCACTGCTTTTTTATGTTATCGCTTATGTCATTGCTACCCTCGGCGCCTTTGGAGTGCTCACCTCCTTTTCACGTGTCGATGATGAGCCTCAGGAGTATGGCGATTTTCGTGGTCTTGGATATCTTCATCCTCGACGCAGCAGTGTCCTCTCTGCATGCCTGTTGTCGCTGGCTGGTATTCCGCCACTGGTCGGCTTCTTTGCCAAGTTCGGCATTATTACCGCAGCCCTTAAGGGGGGCTATCCCGGCCTTGCTGTGATAGCAATTCTGGCGGCGTTGGCGTCTCTCTACTATTATCTGTCGCCGATTGTTGTGCTCTTCATGCAGCAACGTGATGCCCGTGAATTGCGGCGCGGCGGGGGGTATGAATTTATCGTTCTGGCTCTTTGCTTTGCCGCAATTTTGCTGTTTGGAATCTATCCGACCCCACTCCTGGAAGTTCTTACCGGTATCCTGCCATGAACAACGATTTTTTTCTGGAGTTGTTCAATGCTCTGCTCATTGCAGGAATCATTCTTTATCAAATTCTCAAGGTCCGCAATACTCGTTTGATAGGTAGGCCAGGGACCAGGCTTATTTTTGCGGGTTTTTGTTTCATGCTCTTTGGTGCCTGCCTCGATATGACCGATGAGTTCCCGCAACTCAATCATTTTGTTGTTATCGGCGATACCCCCGTTGAAGCTTTTCTTGAGAAGTTTTTCGGTTACATGATCGGCTCCTTTCTCTTGCTGCTCGGTTTTTCGCGGATTCTGCCCGTGTTCGCTGAGCTTGATGCAAAGCAGCAGTTGGTCGAAACCATTATTGAAACCATCCCGGCGCCAACTTTTTGCAAAGATGATGAGGGGCGCTATCTTGCCTGTAATCGTGATTTTGAAGAGTTTTTAGGCGTCGATCGCGACAAGATCATAGGAGAGACGGTCTATGCTTTAGCCTCCAGAGAGCTTGCTGATAAATACCATCAGGCAGATCAGGAACTCCTTAGCCAAAAGGGCCGACAGGTTTATGAAGCCCAGGTTCTGGCTGCAGATGGGACTCACAAAGATGTGATGTTCCACAAGGCTGTATTTAGCAAGGCAGACGGCTCTGCTGGTGGGCTTGTCGGTGTGATGCTTGATATCTCGGAGCGAAAACGCGAGGAAGAGGGCCTGCGTCGTTTGGACCGAATGAAGAGTGAGTTTATCAGCATTGCAGCCCATGAACTCCGGACCCCACTGACTTCTGTTCAGGGTTATTCAGAACTTTTACTCAATTCGGAGCAGACCGGTAAATTCACTGATGCGCAACGGCACGATTTTTTGCATGAGATCTATCAGTCTGGCGAAGCTCTGAGTCGGCGGGTCGATGAACTGCTCGATGTAGGACGGATGGAACAAGGTCTCCCCTTGCCCTTGAATTTGCAATCCTGTCAACCGGAACCTTTAATTCAGAAGGTCGTTGCGCAGTTTTGTTTACAAAATCAATCGCAACAGATTGAGCTTAAAACTGAACTTTCTCCGCAACAGGTTTTTATATTTGATGAGCAACGCTTACGACAATTAGTAGAAAACTTGTTGAGTAATGCCGCAAAATATTCCCCTGAAAAGAATATGATTACCGTTAGTGCCCGGAATGACGGAGAGTATTTTCAATTTGAGGTCAGTGATCAGGGGATCGGTATGACCCCGGATCAAAGGGTGAAAATGTTCGACAAATTTTACCGCGCAGAGAAAAATCAGAACTGGATCAGTGGACTGGGAATCGGCATGAGCATCGTTAAGAGTATTGTTGATGCTCATCAAGGTGAGATCGAAGTTGAAAGCCAATTAGGGATAGGTACCTGTGTCCGGGTCAAGCTGCCACTGATTGTCGCCTAGCCATCGTTAGCCTTGAATGTTATGTTTAGCTAAATACTTTAGATTAAACTCCAGGTGTAAATCGATTTTTTCCAATGGAGGCGTAGCAATGATAACTCTCTACGGTATGCCGCACACTCGCTCGTTTCGTGCTCTTTGGGCTTTGGAAGAGATTGGTGCTGAGTATCAGTATCGGGTGATTAATCTTGGCAAAGGGGAGGGCAGCTCTGCTGAACTGCTTGCTCTTAACCCGAGTGGAAAGTTGCCAGTATTGACAGATGTCGATCTGGTCCTCACCGAATCGGCGGCCATTTGTACCTATCTCGCGGACTGTCATCCAGATAAAAACCTTACCCCTGGCTACGGGACTCTCGATCGTGCTCGCTACAATCAGTGGTGTTACTTTGTCCTGACTGAATTGGAACAACCACTCTGGACCATGGGTAAGCACAAGTTTGCCCTTCCGAAAGAGTATCGGGTCCGTGAGGTCCAGAAGACCGCCGGTTTTGAATTTATGAGGGCGATTCGCATTCTTGAAGAAGGTCTCAAGGAACGCAGTTTCCTAGTGAGCGAACATTTCACCATGGCAGATCTTCTCGCGGTACATACGTTGAGTTGGGCACAGGCTTTTAAGATTGATCATGGCAGCCTGCTGCTTGATAGCTATCGGGATCGCATCAGACAGCGTGAGGCATGGCAGCGGGCACAGGCTATCGACGACGAAAAAAAGGGAGAGATGGCGTGAACATAGATGAACAGATCACGGCGTTTCTAGCGAGTGAGGCTTTCGGCGTGGTCGGTGCGTCGAGTCGGCGACACAAGTTTGGCAATAAGGTGCTGCGTTGCTACCAGCAAAACGGATATCGGGCGATACCTGTTAATCCGGTTGAAAAGGAGATCGAAGGCGAGGCTGTGGTTGCCTCAGTCACCGATTTGCCTGATTGTGTGCAGAGTATCTCGTTGATTACGCCGCCACAGATTACTGAAAAAGTCGTTGAGCAGGCTGTTGCAAACGGTATCCAGAATATCTGGATGCAACCAGGCGCTGAAAGTCTGGCCGCGATTGAATTTTGTCAGCAGCAGGGGGTAAATGTGATTGCTGATGGAAGTTGTGTATTGGTTGTACTTGGATATTCCGGGGCGCATTGAGCCATTATTAGGTAACGCCATAGAAAGGGTGATAATTTGTGATCGATAAGAGTATGTTCGCCAGTGATAACTATAGCGGTGTCTGCCCCAGTGCCTGGCGCGCACTCGAAGAGGCCAATCAGGGATTTGGTCGTGCCTACGGTGATGACGAGTGGACCAGACGTGCCTGTGATGCTCTGCGAGATTTTTTCGAAATTGATTGTCAGGTCTTTTTCGTCTTCAATGGGACCGCCGGAAACAGTTTGGCTCTTGCCTCTCTCTGTCGTTCTTACCACAGTATAATTTGTCATGAATTGGCCCACGTAGAGACTGATGAGTGCGGCGCAAGCGAATTTTTCTCTAATGGGACCAAGGTTTTGCTGGTCCCCGGGGCTGAAGGGAAGGTCGATCTTGAGGCGGTACGGCATACCGTCGAGCGACGCACTGATATCCATTATCCTAAGCCCAAGGCTCTTAGTCTGACCCAATCTACTGAAGTCGGAACAGTCTATAGTCCCGCTGAGATGGCTGTTGTTGGGGAGTTGGCACAAGAGCTTGAGCTTAAACTGCATGTCGATGGGGCTCGTTTTGCCAACGCTTTGGCTTCCCTTAAGGTTGCTCCCGCTGACATAACCTGGCGCGTCGGGGTTGATGTTTTGACCTTTGGAGGCACTAAAAATGGCATGCCAGTAGGGGAGGCGGTGGTCTTTTTTGATCAGGAATTGGCCCAGGAATTTGATTTTCGCTGTAAACAGGCTGGTCAGCTTGCATCAAAGATGCGTTTTTTATCCGCACCTTGGGCTGGAATGCTTGAGACGGGGGTGTTGCTCGATAATGCCACGCATGCCAATGGTATGGCGAGGTTGCTGGCGCAACTTTTAATCAGGATCGATGGAATCAGTCTGGTTCATCCCGTCGAGGGGAATGCGGTTTTTGTTCAGTTGCCCGAGGCTTTGATAGATGCTCTTCACGCCGCAGGGTGGCATTTTTATACCTTTATAGGAAGCGGGCATGCGCGCTTTATGTGCTCTTGGCAAACGGATGAGCAGGATGTGCGGACCTTCGTGACTGAGGTTGATAAAATCTCTCGCTTGAAAAAGATTTAAAAGCGTTCATAATCTACATATGACTTCATCTGATGTGCAGAGATAATCATGGCCCGATATCAGGATTTTGACACGATTGTCAGGACGATGGGGGACCTCCCACCGTCACCGCTCGTTGCGACCAAATTACTTGAGTTGCTGAACGAACCTGATACTGAACTCCGTGAACTGGTGACAACGCTCTCCCTTGATCCTGCTGTTTCAGCGCGCATATTGAAAATGGCCAACTCAGCAGTCTACGATCAACAGCGTAAGGTCACAACTGTTGAACGTGCAATAGTTATCCTCGGTCAAAATAACCTGCGAAATATAGCGCTGGATAGTAGCTTGCGTAATGCAAAACGGACCTACGGTCTGCTCGAGCGGCGGTTATGGGAAAATTCTATTGGCAGTGCTGTCGGTTGCAGGCTGATTGCTCGTGCTTCTGGAACCTGTGATGCTGAAGAGGCTTATCTTGCCGGGTTGCTGCATCAGGTTGGTAAAACATTGATGATCAATCGTGACAAGGCGTTGTATCAGGAGGTACAACGTATTGTCGACGCCGGGGATGGTGAGTTGATCGACGTTGAACGTGGCCTTTATGCGTATTCACATGACCTGGTTGGTGCTGCTCTTCTCGATAACTGGAGCTTTCCTGAGCAATTAATAGCAGCAACTCATCACCACCATGATTTTGAGGGCTTGGCTGATGAGGACTCAGAGTTGTACACTCTCTGTTCAATCATCAATCTGGCGGATGGATTTTGCCGATATTTTGGTATCGGTTATCCGCACCCGAACGAAGAGATCGATCTTGCCTTGTTGCCTGGTGCTCTCACACTTGAGCTCAATCCGGTTATGATCGATAAACTGTTACAACAGTTTGAAGAGGCCTTTTCGCGAGAGCGTCGTCTTTTCCTCACCTAGCAGCCTGCCGGACTTTCCACGCACCGGCTGCAAATCCGGTGGTTTGGTCCATATTTCAGCTCTTTTTTGCCCCATAGCTATAGCTATGAACCTGCAAACAAGCTAAAATCTGACCTTAAATCCTCGAATTTTCGCTTCGGTCCGGCAAGTCCGACAGCCTGCTGAGGGGATTCGCCTATTTTGGAGCCCAAGTGTCAAAAAAAATCTTTATTGCAGCCACTGGTCAGGATTGCGGCAAAACCACGACCAGCCTCTCCCTGATTCATCTCGCTCGTAAAAAATACAAACGCGTCGGGTTTATAAAGCCTTTTGGCCCCAAGTTGATCTCTTATAAGGGCCGGCAAATTGATATGGATGCCGCGTTGATCTCGCATATCTATAATCTGGAGGATGATCTTGAGTATATGTCCCCCGTTGTTGTAGAGAGCCACACGACCCGGCAATTTTTGGATGGTGAAATCAGTACGCAACAACTCTATGAGCCCCTCGATAGAGCCATTGCTGTCCTTGAAAAGAAATGCGATTTCCTGATTATTGAAGGAGCCGGTCATGCTGGGGTCGGAGCCGTCGTTGGACTGAGCAATGCTCAGGTAGCTGCACGTTATCAGGCCCCGGTTCTGCTGGTAACTGGTGGTGGCGTAGGGCATGTTATTGACTCGGTTCATCTGAACCTGGCCCTGTTTCGTGAAGCGGGTGCCGAGGTGCGGATTCTGCTGCCAAATAAGTTGATTCCAGCAAAGCGCACATCCGCTTTAGGTTATCTTGAGAAGGCTTTTGCTTCGCAGCCCTTCAAGGTTGTTGGAGGATTCAACTATTCACCGATCCTTGCTGATCCAACCCTGAGACATATCGCCAAGTTACTCGGCCTTCAGCTGCATGCGACTGATGAGCAATCCTTGAGAATTGCTCACCACCTACAAATGGGAGCTGCGGCAACTCAAAGAGTTGTTGATCTGTTGCAACCTGCGACCATGCTGGTGGTTACCAGTAGTCGTGATGAATTATTGGTCATGCTGGCATCGCTCTATCATATGCCAGAATTTCAATCAAAGATCGCGGGACTGGTCATCCCTGGATTGTCCCCCGTTGCTGACATCGTACAACGTATCCTCAAAGATGCCGGCATCCCCTATATGCGAACAACCGCCACGACGGCAGATGTCTTCTCTCGTATCCGTGAAGATGTTTCAAAGATAGGGCCTGAAGATTATCAGAAAATTTCACTGATTCAGCAACTCGCAGAGACGGAACTCTGTTTTGAAACAATTGATGCCCTGATTTAATGGTTGGAGCGTCAGGCAAGGTTTGTTAGTTTTCTTAAAACTTGAACAGCTTAAATTTATGAACGGATTATCCAATGGGTATATTAGGTAAGTTATTCGGTAGTAAGCCTTCTATTGAAAAAATACAGCGTGCTCTTGAACAGGGAAGCTATGCTGAAGCTTTACATCTTGGCGAAGATCTTCTTGCTGGAGGAGATAAAACGACCGAATTAGCCGATAGCCTGATTGCTGCAGCAGATGGTTTGGCGCGCTTGAATCTCGATGAGGGAATCCGTTCTCAACAGGCTGGCAATGCACAGTTGGCTGTAGAGCATTTGCAGCTGGCAATGTCTCAGGCGCGCTCGGCTGAATTGATTAAGAATATTGAAATTGCACTGGCGCAAAACAGCGCTGAGTCTCCGATCTTGACCAAGGAATCGGATCAACTCGAAACAGCCGTCGGCTCTGCTTGTGGAAGTTGTGCCCCAGACACTCGCGAAGCTGAGGTCTCACTAGGTGACCTTCCTGACCTGCAATCACAGATCGAACTGATAATCGCCTCTTATCCTGTTGAGATGCAACAGCGCTATCTTGCGCAGTCTGATAGTTTCTTTAAAGCATTTCTGTTGGTTCATGAAGGGGAAGATCTGCAGGCACTGCCATACTGGGATGAGGTGCCGCGAGAAGAACGGGATGAGCTCTATCTGTTTGAGCTAGGTTGCCTTCATGCTCGACTGGGGAACGATACTCAGGGGGCAACTTTGTTGCAACAGTCCCTCGACCTCGATCCCGAAAATCCATTGGTGATCGATGCCTTGCTGTCGTTGTTGGAAAAGGGCGAACACTCTTCAGCGCACAAGCTTTTGCAACAGCAAGTCGATGCAGGTGTGCAGCCTGCCTTATGTTATGCCAGGCAATGTGAGTTGCAAGTCGCAGCACAGGATTCGGTTGCTGCCTTTGATTCTGCCCGCAAGGCCCTTGCCGCAGGGTATGCCGATCCGGGATTCTTTGTTTTGGCAGCAGGGTTGTTTGAAGAGGCAGGCCAGTTAGAAGAAGCAGAACAACTGCTCTCCGGATTACCTGGTGGTGGCTGTGGTGGTGGGATAAATCTCCCTCTGGCTGAATTTTGGTTACGACATAACCGCGAGTTGGCAAAAATTCTTGATACTTTTAATGGAGCCTGTAGGCAGGAGCCCGATAATCCACGTTGGCAGTTGCGGGTGGCTCAGACCTATTTGGCGCGAAAATGGCGCAAACAGGGGTTGGAGTTGTTACAGCGTGTTGTTGGTGACCCACGTCTTGATGATACTCTTCGTCTCGAAGCCGAACAGCTTTTAGCGCAGAGTTGAGAGTGTAATATGCCCGATATTGAGGAAGTGAAAATATATTTGGCTACGCGTGGCATTGAGATTTGGCAATATGATCAGCCGTCACCAACCGCTGATCTAGCTGCAGTTGCTGTTGGTTGTAGCGCGGCAGAAATTGCTAAAACCCTTCTTTTTTATGTTGGAGACAGACCGTTGGTTGTCGTGACCTGCGGTGACATGAAGATCAAAAGTTCTCTGCTGAAAAAGGAGACAGGGTACTCAGGCAAGGTCAAACTCCCCCTGTTTGATGATGTCAAGGCGCTCACTGGATATGCTCCCGGTGGGGTCTGTCCTTTTTGATTACCAAAAAAAATACCAGTTTTTCTTGATCGGTCTCTCTGCCGATTTGAGCAGGTATATGCTGCGGCGGGTGATGCTGCTTCAGCAGTTCCGTTGTCCTCAAATGAGCTTGAGCTTGAAACTTCGGGGGTTTGGGTGGATGTCTGTGTGAAAAAGGAATAGGGTTCTTGTAGAACATTATTTGATTGAGATGCCCCGGTCGAATTCTTTGACTGGGGCTTTTTGTTTGCATGAACGGTGATTGTTGTTAGTTGTTGATTTGTATAAATATTTCAGAAGGTATTTTTGTGGGATGCCTGAGCATTTTGTAGGGTTTATTGATTAGCAAGGACCCTGACTCGATTAGGAACTTAAGTGTGGATTCATGAATTCTTTGCTTGTAGATTGAGCTCCATTTAAATATAATGCCGTTCTAAACCAACCTGACGGGCGTTCGGATATTAAGTACTGATGATGAAACTGCAAAATGAATTTCACTTATCGAATGCACACCTGCATGGCAGGCATTCTCAGATTCAGAAATCTTTAAGCATCCGTAGTCGGAGTGATTCTTTGCGTGCAGCGGACTGGGAATATGTACAGGTACTCGATAATATCGATGTCGGGGTGTTGGTGTTAGACCTTCAAGAGCGTCGCATCGATTACCGTAACCCGGTTTTCAGCTCCGTGTTACAGGATGAACGCCTATGTAACAGCTTTGACCGTCTTGAAGAGTTGATCTTGATAGATCCGATCAAGCCTGCTTCTGGTCCCGCTTCAATAACCCTCTCTTATCGTGAACGTACTTTTGGCTGTTCTATTTATAAGATTGGCGAGCGCTACCGCTGTATTTTTATTCGCGATGTCAGCGAAAAAATTCGTCTCGAATCGATAGCTCAAGCTGTGAATACTATGGATAACATCGGTTATATCTTCTCCGGTGTGCGGCACGAGATTGGTAACCCACTGAACTCGTTGAAGATGGCTTTGAGTGTGTTGCGTAACAATCTAGATAACTTTGATCGCGAGACGGTTGTTGAATATGTCGATCGTGGTCTGGCTGATATTGGACGGGTCGAGTTTCTTCTGAAATCGATGAAAAGTTTTGCGATGTTTGAACGTGTCGAGTTGGAAGATGTCGAGCTCGGTGACTTTATGCGCCGCTTCATGTCACTGATCGAGCGAGAATTCAACGAGCGTGGTATTTCACTCGTCTTTGATGAACCTGTTGATCTTGGCCGAGTCAGAATTGATGACCGCTCCCTGCATCAGGCGTTACTCAATCTGCTGGCGAATGCAGCAGACGCGTTAGGGAAGGTTGCTGACCCTGAGATTTATATCTTTGCTGAAGAACGCGATCAGCTAGTTCGTCTGATTGTCGCTGACAATGGCCAGGGAATTTCAGATGAACAGAGGCGTCATCTGTTTAAACCCTTTAATACCAGTAAGCCCTCCGGAAACGGGTTGGGGTTGGTCATCACACGTAAGTTATTGGCACAGATGAACGCCGATATTGAAATAGAAAGCAGCCCGGTAAACGGAACCCTGGCAATTATAAGTTTGCCGCTTAGCACCGGGCAAGACGAGGAACTCATAGAGCATGACTGAACAAACCGGCATGGAAACGGTTCTGATCGTTGATGATGAAAAGACTTTCCTTCTCTCCCTCAGAGATGGACTCAAGGCACATGAGAATAAGTTTCGTGTTCTGACTGCTGAAGGTGGCAGGGAAGCAATCTCTTTATTGCGGGCTCTGCCCATTGATTTGTTGATTACTGATCTGAAAATGCCCGAGGTCGACGGCTTTGAACTGCTGGCGTGGACGACTCGTGAAAAGCCCGAGCTGCCGGTCATTGTGATGACGGCTTTTGGAACCGCCGATATTGGGGCGCAGTTAGCCGAGATCGACTCGTTGCAATATCTGGAGAAACCACTGGCGTTGGCTGATCTTGAGAGTGCCATCTTTACAGCCTTAAAAGCCAAGGCACGTAGTTATATTCGCGGAATCACTCTGTCGACATTTCTGCAATTGATGCACATGGAGAAAAAAAGCTGCACTCTTAAGATCACTCAGAATGAGCGGGTCGGACATCTGTTTTTTAAGGGAGGAGTGCTTCTTGATGCCGATTGTGAAGAACTGAGTGGAGAAGAGGCCGCCTATGAGGTTATTGCCTGGGATGATGCCGAAATAGAAATGGATTCGCATTGCCGGCGGCAAGAGAAGGTTATCACTGCTAGCCTTGAACATTTGTTGATCGATGCTTTTAGGCTTAAGGATGAAAAGGAGCACTCCGCATCAATAATCAACGAAGCTGATGTGCCTGCTGAGGATTCCGATGTTTTCCCCGGAAAGATTGAGATTGCTGAGGTTGCGCCCGAGACAGTGCTGCGTCTCAAATTAGTTGAAATTTTGGCGCGACATTCAGGGGTGCAAGAATATGTTCTTTTTGATCCCAACGGATTTCTGGAAGATCGCAACGAAGGAGCCTGTCGCCTTGAAGATTTTGATCCGGCCCCCTTTCTTCAACAAATTGATAGTTTGGATGACATCCTGAGCTTTGGTTCTTTTAGTCATATGGTTATGACTACGGCCAGTCGTTGTCATTGTTTGTTGTTCAAAACTCAGCAACACCGAGTTGTGATCAGATTAGTCAAAGGGCAGCGGCCTGCTGAAGTGATGAAGCAGGTTAAGCACTCCCTCAGAGGATAAGAAGGGTATTAGAGTGGTGTTAATTTACCGAAGACAATTGAGCTATTCAGGAGGAGGTGAGCATGAAGCAGGCACTTGATGAACTGAAGGCCATCCCGGGTGTGGTTGGTGTTTGCCTGTTCAGTGTCCAGGAGGGACTGCTGCAGAGCAATCTACCTGGAATTTTTAAGCCCGATAAGTTGATTGCTGTCGGGAAGCAGTTGGCCAAGCTTCTGGCTGCTGGTCGTATGAGTTTTGACGATCTCAATGATCTTTCGCTGCACTATGATGAGTCTGTGATTGTCGCACGCGAGTTAAGTAAGGGGCTGACGATTTTTGTAATTTGCGACCCTTCGTTTAATCACAACCTGTTGACCATGTCGCTGAATCTGCTTCAAGAGGACTGGCATGATCAATCGACGACTCATGCCGACTTGGTTTCCTCCAGCCCCGCGGCTTCAGTAGTTGAAAGGGAGGCAAAGCCTGACCCATTGATGGCAGAGTTGAAGGCAGCACTCGCCAAGGTGCTTGGTCCGATGGCCGCGATCATCTTTGATGAAATTCAGCAGCTTTGGTTACAGAAGGGCGGTGCCACTGCGCAGATAGATGATCTTTTGGAGATGATCCATGACGAAATTGGCGATCCTGAAAAGATTGCGACCTATAAAGCCTTGGCAGCTCCGCTGCTGCAAAAATAGAGGAGGGGCTCATGGCGACAGCTAAGGAATTTATAGCGCGAATCAGTGAGGTTGAAGGTGTGGACGGCTGTGTGCTGGTGCGTGAGGATGGAGAAATTCTTGGAGGGACCCTTGAAGATCCTGATCTCTATACGTCGTTGATGATTCTCGGGGGAACCTCGGCATGTGGAATTATGGACAAGGTCGGTTTCAGCCATTGCCGCCATGTCAGTTTTAATCGCAACGGAAAGCAGCACTTTACCCTGTTTCCAATCGGTAAATTTTTTCTCGGGGTGCTGCAAGCACCAGACTGCTTTGTCCCCGATATGTTGCAGGCAATACTGCGCTTGGTTGGCCGGGTGACCACGGGCAGCTCGGCTGTTGAGGAGTAATTATGCCACGGAGAGAACATATGCGTTTGACCTATGCCTGCCTATTTGCTGTCCTTTTTCTGATGCTGCCAGCTCAGGCACAGGCTATTGAGCTGAATGCCTTTGATCAGAAGGTGAAACGTTGGGCTGAATCCTGTCGTGATGAAGTCAGCGGTCAATTTAATCTGTTGCTCACTTCGGGGAAACTTTCGGTTCCCCAGCTTTTCGATACTTTCTATATTCCGATAACGGACACCTCACCGCAAAAGTTTCATACTCAATACGATCGCATAACCGACGGGGTGCTGCGTCCGATCATCGATAAGTATCTCGCGCTTGATAAGCGGATTGTCTTTGTGGTGCCGGTCGACGTCAATGGCTATCTGCCGACCCATAATAGTCGCTATTCAAGGCCCTTAACCGGTGTTGGAGATACTGATACCAAATGGAATCGCGGTAAGCGGATCTTCAGCGACCGGACCGGATTAGCGGCGGCGCATAATAAGGATGCTTATCTATTGCAACGTTACAGCCGAGATACCGGTGAAGTCATGAGTGATCTTTCGGTGCCGGTTGTGGTTCAGAATCGTCACTGGGGTGCGATTCGGATCGGATATAAGCAGAAATAAATTCTGCTTTTCAATCTGCTAAATATTCAGGAGGAAAATGTGTTTAAAAAAGTTGGAGTTAAGGTTGCTATTATGGCAAATCTGGTCTTGCTGGTCGTTATGGCCGCAGGCACCTGGTACATCGTTGGTCAGCAGGGGCAGAGTCTTGAGAATCAGTTGCTCGAACGGGGACGAATCGAGGCACTTGTCGGCGCCAAGCTGATAGGCAAGGTCATGGACGAGGCGATCGACAACGGAGTCTTTTCGGTCAATGCGGCTTTTGACAAGAACTATATACCGATCCCAGGATTTGAGCCGGAGAAGTATCACACCAGCTACGATTCTTATCTGGATAAAGCGATTCTGGCCATGGAAGACGAGTTTTTGCAGGATGATTCTGTTGTCTTTGCGGTGGCTGTTGATATCAATGGCTACCTGCCGACCCATAATACCCGCTACCAGCAGCCGATTACCGGCGATAAGCAGAAAGACCTGGTCGGAAATCGCACCAAGCGAATTTTTAACGATCCGGTCGGAATCAAGGCGGCTCGTAATCTTGAGCCAGTGCTACGCCAGATTTACAAACGTGATACCGGTGAGA
Organism: Deltaproteobacteria bacterium; assembly: GCA_024280485.1. Classification (GTDB taxonomy): domain Bacteria; phylum Desulfobacterota; class Desulfuromonadia; order Desulfuromonadales; family Geopsychrobacteraceae; genus Geopsychrobacter. Next base: position 11,843 of record JAJRQB010000141.1, on the reverse strand, counting down.
CCATGTGGGATATCTCGTCTCCGATTATGGTTAAGGGGAAACACTGGGGTGGTTTTCGAATTGGATTCTCACTTGAAAAGATGTTAGAGGCCAAGTCGAATCTGACGGTCACTCTGAGTGCGATCATGTTCGGGATTCTTCTGCTTTCGACGATTCTGGTCTATATTATTGTCAACGGGGCCTTGGCTCCGTTAAGTCGTTTGACGCGAATTGCTGGAGAGCTCGCCGATGGCCGGGTTAATGAGAAAATTGAGAAGTTGGGTGATGATGAAATTGGACAGTTGGCCGATGTGTTGGAGCGTTTACGCGTCAGCCTGAAGGCTGCTATGGATCGAATAACACGCGTTAAATAGTCATTTATTTACAATATTAATAAAAAAGAGCGGACCTGCTTTGCGCGGGCCCGCTCTTTTTTATGTGCCTGTTGAGTGACCTGTTCGGGTTGCTAGCCCAGATCCTGCCCGGTCGTCGTTGTTACCAGTTTGCCGTGTTTGACCCCTTTGGTGCCAATCAGCTCATCGGCGATCCGTCGAACCCGGTCAGCTCGACCTTTGATGACTACAACTTCAAGGCAGTGGTGAGCATCGAGGTGAATGTGCAGTGTTGAGATGATCTCCTGATGGTGGGAGTGTTGGTGCTCCGTCAACTTGTCGGCCAGGTCACGCGTGTGGTGATCATAAACCAGGGTCACGGTTGCGACTGTCTCGCGGTCCATATCTCCCCATTGCTGTTCGACCAGGGTTCCTCGAATCAGATCGCGGATTGCCTCTGAACGATTCTTATAGCCTTTTTTGTCGATGAGCTCGTCAAACTGTTTGAGCAGGGGGGCGTCGATCGAGATTCCGAACCGAGTCAGATCAGCCATGCTGGCTCCTCGCAGTGGATAGATTTCAGTGCAAACTTTCTTTTGTTTAACACAGTCGCTATTAGGCGACAAGAACCTTTGTGTTTTCCAAAGTTTAGACATCCTTACTCACAGTTTACACACAGTATCCTAACAACATGTAGTGTGTCCCCCGCGGAGTTATCTCTAGATATAGTGTTTTATCCCTTTTATTTAAAATCTAAACCATGGTAAGTTTTTGATCGATTCTGGCGCTGCAGCGAAGTCGACGATACTCGGGGCCTGCCTGGCTCTATTTGCCCCTGTTTTGTAATAAGAGAGTCCCTGTTGGCTCTGGAGGGAAGACTATGATCGATTTTATCCGTAAGCGCGATGGCCGGCTGGTTCCTTTCGAAGAAGAGAAAATCTCATACGCCATTGTTAAGGCAGTTGAAGCTGTAGGCGGCACCGACTTTACCAAGGCTGCGGATATTGGTCGGCAGATTTGCGGCATCCTTGACGTCCTTTATAAGGATGGTCGAGTTCCCACCGTTGAGAACGTCCAGGATCTGGTCGAAAAAATTCTTATCGGAAATGGTCATGCACAGACAGCCAAGACCTATATCCTCTATCGAAAGCAGCGGCAAGGCCTACGTGAAACCCGCGAGTTCATGAAGGAATCGGTCGAAGCGATCGACTCCTATCTCGTGCAGGAAGATTGGCGAGTCAATGAAAACGCCAATATGGGCTACTCACTGCAGGGACTGAATAACCACATCGCGGCTAATATCACCAGCAACTACTGGTTGACTAAAATTTACCCTGATGATATCGCCAACGCTCATCGTGAGGGGGATTATCACATCCATGACCTGGGGATGCTTTCTGTTTACTGCTGTGGTTGGGATCTGAATGATCTGTTACTCAAGGGGTTCACTGGTGCCTACGGCAAGGTTCAGAGTGGGCCGGCTCGTCACTTTCGGACGGCTCTCGGGCAGGCCGTCAATTTTTTCTATACCCTGCAGGGAGAAGCTGCTGGCGCACAGGCTTTTGCCAACTTCGATACTTTGCTCGCTCCTTTTATCTCTTATGATCGCCTCGGTTTTGCTGAAGTAAAGCAGTGCATGCAGGAGTTTGTTTTTAATATGAATGTGCCCACCCGTGTCGGCTTCCAGACTCCTTTTACCAACATCACCATGGATATGGTGGTGCCGAGCAACATGGCCAACGAAGCGGTCATCCTGGGTGGCGAGTTGCAGGATCGGACCTACAGTGAGTTTCAGGAAGAGATGGATCTTTTGAATCGGGCCTTCTGTGAGGTGATGATGGAAGGGGATTCCTCGGGGCGCATCTTTTCCTTTCCGATCCCGACCTACAATATTACCGTCGGTTTTGATTGGGAAGACCCACGATTTGAACCGATATGGGAGATGACGGCACGTTACGGCATCCCCTATTTCAGCAACTTCATGAATTCAGATATGGATCCCGAAGACGCCCGTTCGATGTGTTGTCGTCTGCGCTTAGACAATCGGGAGCTACGTCGCCGCGGAGGTGGCCTTTTCGGCTCTAACCCGTTGACTGGTTCGATTGGCGTTGTGACGATCAATCTGCCTCGTGCCGCCTATATAACTGATAGTATGACCGATTTTTTTGAGCGAATCGGTCGCCTGATGAAGCTCGCTTATGAATCATTGGAACTCAAACGCAAGCAACTTGAGCGCTTTACCGAAGAAGGACTCTACCCTTATAGCAAGTTCTATCTGGCTGGCATCCGTGAGCGGACCGGTTGTTTCTGGGGGAACCATTTCTCGACTATCGGTCTGATCGGCATGAACGAGGCCTGCCTCAATCTGATCGGCACCGGGATTGAGAGCAGTGAAGGGCAGGCACTGGCGAAGGCGACTCTTGATTTCATGCGCAAGCAGCTTGAGGCTTTTCAGGAGGAGAGCGGGCATCTCTATAATCTGGAGGCAACTCCTGCAGAAGGGACCAGCTACCGTTTGGCCAATCGCGACCGCACAAGGTTCCCCGACATTATCACTGCCGGGACTGACGAGCCTTATTACACCAATTCGACCCAGTTGCCGGTCGGAGCAACTGACGACATTTTCTCGGCGCTGCAGCATCAAGACAGCCTGCAGACTCTTTATACGGGTGGCACCGTCTTTCATGGTTTTCTGGGAGAGCGCCTGGAAGACTGGCGCAGCGCCCGCTTACTGGTGCGAAGGATCGCCGAAAACTTCCATCTACCATACTTCACCCTGAGTCCAACGTTTACGATCTGTCCGGAGCATGGTTATATCGCCGGCGAGCATTTTGCCTGTCCCCATCACCAGGATGGTAAGGCGGCTTGACTGAGGTTTAATCAGTCTTTATCTGAGAGGGAGAATGACCAATGTCAACCAAATGTAATTCAAAAACAGAAGTTTATTCACGTGTTTGTGGGTTTTTTCGTCCGGTTCAGCAGTGGAATCGTGGCAAGAAAGAAGAATTTCGTGAACGCTCGGAGTACGTTGTTGCCAAAGAGCAAAAGGACTGAAAAATTTGCGTATCAAAGGGTTTCAAGGGACCAGTCTACTCGATTTCCCTGGACGGGTCTCGTCACTTGTTTTCACCGGATCATGCAACCTGAGTTGTGGTTTTTGCCATAACCCGGGCCTTGTTCTCGATCCGGATCAGTATCCCGATTATCCACTTGATGATCTGCTCGATGAGTTGAAGCAACGTCGCTCCTTTATTGACGGGGTTGTTCTCTCCGGCGGCGAGCCGACTCTGGCGACTGGGCTGGCAGGGTTTCTTGAACAGGTTAAAGGTTTAGGTCTGCAGGTTAAGCTGGATAGTAACGGTTTATTGCCGCAGGTCTTGTCCTCTTTATTAGGGCGGAAGCTGATTGATTATCTGGCGATCGATTTTAAAACTTCTCCGTCTCGTTACAACGAACTTCATACCCAGCCGGTTGATACTGCTGCGTTGCTGGCCAGTTGTCGCCTAGCGATAGAGAATGCACCTGAATACGAATTTCGGACAACCTGCGTCCCTGGGCTGGTCACGGAAAAAGAGTTGCATGAGATGGGGAGGGTGATTAAGGGCGCTCGCCGCTGGGTGCTGCAGCAATTTCTCCCGCGTGAACAGCTGCTGGGCGATGCCCCACAAGAAGCTTATCCCGTAGCAAAATTTGCGCAGCTGCGCCAGGTTGCCGCGTCCTACGTAGAGCAGGTTGAGGGGCGCGGGTGGTAAAGTCGTTTATGTTGAAATGGGATGCCATGGAGGGATTGTTACGGCCGTAACTTAGATGTTGCGGCTTTTTTTATCTGCTGGACTTAAAACCTTGAAACTTCTAGAGCTGGTTTGTTTTAAAAGGATAGCCAGAGCACCGCGCTAAAGCAGAGCGTGATGATGACGGCTGCTGCCATAAAGTAAAGAAGATAGTCGAGACTGGTGTTATTTTTTTGTCGTGTTGGCATTGGCATTTTCAATCGCTTTCCGTAGGTAAGGCCTTGATGGGCCGTCCCGTCAGATATTTATGCAAAAGAGATACCGGAGTTGATTCACTGGAGGGATAAATACTGATATCCAGTGAATTCAGGAGCTTAGGAGTTATTTTTGAGTCCAACGCGGCCGTCGACCTTGTCAGGTGACGACCGAGTTGGCTTTTTGGCGACTCAATGTTGAGATGTTTAGCAGACTGTCAGACTTGCCGTACTGAAGCGAAAACTTGAGCGTTTGCGGCCAGGTTGTCGCTCGTTTGCAGGTTCATAGCCATAGCTATGGGGCAAAAAGGAGCGGGAATCTGGGCCAAATGAACGAATTTGCAGCCAGTTCATGGAAAGTCCGACTGGCTGCTTAGCAAGTTCGTGTTGCAGGCTTACTTGTTTTTCCGGAACAAGGATCTGTATCCGGAGCGACTGAGATGAGATTCGATATTCAGATGAGTTGAGTTTTACACAACCTTTCCAATTATTTATCGAGTTTATGACAGAAGGTGCAGCGAAATTTGGGTGGATGCTCTGCGGGGAAAGGGACCTGGTCCTTATTGTGACAATTTTGGCAGAACTTTTCAGCGGCTTTTTTACCAGCCGAGCCGTCTTTTTGTATCATTGAATAGAACTTCTGGTGCGTTTCATCTTGTGGAATATGCTTCGTGGTTTCTGCCGGGGCCATCCAGAGGATAAACAGAATAATAACCCCTCCGAGCAAAACCAGAACATCACGTTTTTTCATAAAATCTCCTAGGAATCTGTCGGACTTAACGGGCCGAAGTGAAAATTTGGAGGTTTGAGACCTGATCTTGACTCGTTTGCAGGCTCATAGCCATAGCTATGGGCCAAAAAGGAGTTGAAATCAGGGCCAAGCAAACGGATTTGCAGCCGGTTTATGGAAAGACCGCCAGCCTCCTTAGATTACATAGTCTTGAGCGAAGAGCCCATTTTGCCTCAGACTGTCGGTTAGGGTCAATATCTTGCTATGAAAGAGTTTTGACGGGGTTACTCAGATCGGACAAAAATGAGGTAAATGAACAGAATGACTGATGCCCCTCCGCCAGCAACGAGAACCCAGATCCCGTTACCGGAGAGTCCTTCGGGGCCTGTCCCTTCAGCGACGGCATAGGAGACGGCATAGATGAAGCCGCCAATGCCGATGATGAATCCGGAAATTGATTTCCAGCCGAGAAAGTAGGTTATTGCAATCGCCAGGGCGAAGCTTGCCAGGACGTACTGGTTGTGAGCCAGGTCACCGACGTTCCAAGCCGTCAGCTGCTCCATGACCCTATCCGTACGGAAGTTGATCATGAAATCAAGAAATTCCTGCCAACTCATTTGGCCTCCCCTGTTGTGGTAAATCTTACGTTTATTCCGCCGAATTATTTTATTCGGTTAAGGTTAACAGCTTTTTTATGAAGTTGAAAGGGGGGAAGAGTGCTTAATCTTGACTTCAATCAAGGGCTTATCTACGATAGCTCTCTTGTCTCATCTTGTCGGGTGGTTAGTATCCTGCCGGGTTTACCTTGGTCGACTGCTCGAACGCCTGAGGTTGCGTCCCAGAGAAAAAATATTCTATGAAACAACAGGCGATTGGTATATTCGATTCTGGAGTCGGGGGACTGACTGTCTGTCGTGAGTTGATGCGTCAATTACCAAAAGAGCAGCTGCTCTACCTTGGTGATACTGCGCGCGTTCCTTACGGCACGAAGAGCCCGGTCACCGTGACACAATACGCTCTTGAGGCGGCGGAGTTTCTCTGCCAGCAAGGGATTAAGTTGCTGGTGGTGGCCTGCAATACCGCTTCTGCCGTGGCTTTGCCGCAGTTGCGCGAGGCCTTCAAGGTTCCTGTGATCGGTGTTCTTGAGCCCGGCGCTCATGCTGCAGTTTCGAGTGGCGGCAACAGAATTGGTGTGGTGGGGACTGAAGGGACGATCAGCAGCGGCTCATATGGACAGGCACTACTTAAACTGGCCCCCGACGCTGCCGTTTTTTCAGCAGCTTGCCCTCTTTTTGTTCCTTTGGCCGAAGAGGGGTGGTCCGATCATTCTGTCGCCCATCAAGTTGCGGGCGAGTATCTCGCCCCCTTACTGGCTGAAAAAATTGATACCCTGGTGCTGGGCTGTACCCATTATCCCCTACTTCTAAAGGCGATTCGAGCAGTGGTCGGACCAGGAGTGATACTCGTTGATTCCGCTGCAGCTACGGCACTTGAGGTCGTTGCTCTGTTAGAATGTGCTGGACTTGCTGCAGTCGATGGGTCTGGCGGCCAACGTTTTTTTGTGACTGATGTTCCAACCAGATTCCGACGGATTGGCATGGATTTTCTTGGCTCTGAACTTCAGTCTGTAGAGCAGGTTCATATCGGTTGACAGCTGGGGTGCTGCCGAATTTTTCGCTTCGGTCTGGCAAGTCCGACAGACTGCAAGGGGTGGTTTTTCAAGATGAACAAATATTTTTTATTGGCTGGAATATTCGCCCTTGTTCTGGGGTTGATTCTTTGGGCGATTTGGCCTTCGGGCCAAACACTGACCGAGTCATCAGCAGGGCAGTACCTGACTCTTGAGCCACGTGATATTGTGCTCTACTTTGTGGATTCTTCTGGTTTTTCTCTTGTCTCTGAAGAGCAACAGATCGCCGGCTGCAACGACGAGCGTCAATGTATTGCACAAACGTTAGAAGCTCTGGCCTCTGGGTCACAGCAGTTTCAGCCTGTCCTCCCGGCGCGTACCCGTATCCTTGGGGTCGAAGTTGAGGGCGATTTGGCCAGAATTAATTTCAGTCGCGATATTGTTGACATGCATCCCGGTGGCAGTCTGTCTGAGTTGTTGACTGTCTATGGACTAACGAACACTCTGGCCGTTAATTTTCCCGTCCTGCGTCGCTTGCAGATCTTGGTCGAGGGAAAGATAGAGCCGACTCTTAGAGGGCACGTAGACATCTCCCGGCCGATCAAGGCTGAATTCCGTTACAGCTATGTCCCTAAGGCGCAAGTCGAGATTCATTTTTCGTCAGAAGTTGTTGGTGAAGGCGCTGCCTCTGAGGCTGGAGCAGAGTAAGCTGCTTCTTTCGGGATATAAATGATGCATTGCGCCATATGGCGGAATATGATATTTAAGATCTCTAAGAATTTTACATGGGGACCGACATGATTGTTGGGTTTAATCATAATGTTTTGTACCAGGGGGTCGGATTTCACGTCCAGACCGAGGATAGTGGACTTAAGAGCCCGAGCCTTGTGACTTTGCTCTACCACGGTGGAATTATTGTGATGTCGCAGAAGACCTCTTACGCTGATATTCTTGAAGTTGATAACCTCAGTCAGGTTGTCGAAGACCTCGCGAAAGAGCAACACAAGGGGATGCTGCGTCGCCTGACCAAGGGGGAATTCGACCAGAAGATTTGCGAACTTGGGATTAAAATTGAAAGCTGCGAGACTTCGTCGAAGTCCGCACCACCCGTCGTGGAAGAGTCAACTGAGTACGAAAACGTCCAGCCTTCGAGCGTTGAAATTGTCACGGATTCCAAGACTGCCGACGAATTGACGAACTTTATTGCTGAGGAAGTTTCAATCAGTGATCTTCCTGTCGCCATAGAGCCAGCGTATGAACCACCGAGTGCCGAAGACCGAAATCCTCCTCTGGATATCTCCGGGGCGCTGGATGACTTGATTTTCTCCTATCTAACGGGGGGCAATGAAAAAAGTTGAGTCGAATATTTTCGTTTTGACCGCTTGGCGGTCGCTCAAGAGCGACTCTGGTGTGACGCTGGTGTTGGTACTGGTCATGGTGACGATTCTCGGACTCTCGGCGGGTATTGCCGGATCGAGCTGGAGTAGCCTGACCCGTCGTGCAAAAGAGGCCGACCTCCTTTGGAAGGGAGGGCAGATCCGAACGGCTATCGGCACCTATTACGAGTCTTCTCATGCACAGGGCGCTGCGAAAACCTACCCATCTAAGTTGGAGTATCTGCTCAAGGATCCCCGTTTTCTGCAAACAACAAGGCACCTGCGCCGCCCTTATGCCGATCCGATGACGGGTTCAGATTGGGAATTGATCAAGGATCCGGGCGGACGGATAAAGGGTGTGCGTTCCACTTTTAAAGAAGAGCCCTTCAAGCAAGGAAACTTCTCTGCCGAGAATGAAGAATTTGAAGGCCGTGGCCTTTATGCTGAGTGGGAGTTTGTTTATACCCCTAAGAAAACAAAGACTGGCGTGGTTAAGCCTCCTACAGAAGGCACCAGCCCAGCGACGGAGAGCAACAAATGACGACATGGCTGACACAGATTCAGTTGTGCGACCCCTTGGGCTTTGTTCTTAACCTTTGTCCCGGCGACCGCCTGGAGGACTTTTAATGTTTAGAAGTTTGATCAGCCGCATTATTCTGTTCAATGTGCTGCTGCTCACTTTCGGTGTTAGCATTTTTACCCTTTTCCATCTTCATCGTGAACAAGCCCACCTGATTGCTACCACCCGTCAGCATGCCAATATGATGCTTGGAACCATAGAGAAATCCATCTTTACTTCGATGCGCCTTGGTAGGACATCGGAAGTGCAGGCAATTCTCGAAACAGTGGGCCATGGTCATGGAATAACCGGTGTGCGGATCTTCAGCCCTGAAGGGATTGTATTGACGTCGGCCGAGCCGGAGGAGATCGGGTCGTATGCAGATAGGCATGATTTCTCTCTTTTTAGCGAAAAAATTTCAGAAGGGACATTTCAAACACAGAAGGGTGAGCGGGTGTTGTCGATGGTCCGGCCGATTGTCTCAGATGAGCGCTGCTTTGGTTGCCATGGTCCCGGCCGTCGGGTTATTGGTGTTCTCAATCTGAACTTTTCGTTATCTGAAATGTACCTGCAGTTGCGTGAGACCAGCCAGCTGTTCGTTGTCTCTACATTTATCATTCTTGGCTTTCTCGCGGCCGGTATATCGGTAGTGATGATCCGATTTTTGCGGCGGCCGCTGGAAAAAATTACACAATGTATGTCCCAGGTCGAGGATGGCGATTTAACCGTGCGGTTGCAGCCAGTGCAGGACGATGAGATCGGTCAGCTGATGAATGGCTTCAACGCAATGGTCGACAATCTTTCGCGGGCCCAGAACGAACTTGAACGATATCATTATCAGCAGATGGAACGGGTTGACCGCCTTGCTTCGGTCGGGGAGATGGCTGCAGGGTTGGCCCATGAAATCAAAAATCCCCTCGCCGGAATCAGCGGAGCGATCAGTGTCCTCTCCGATGACTATGAAGAGGGCGATCAGCGCCGCGAGATTATGCAGCAGATTCAGAATCAAATCAGCCGTCTCGATAAGACGGTTAACGACCTGCTCTATTTCGGCAAGCCTGGGGAGCCTGAGTTTGCCTTCGCCGACATCAATGATCTGCTCAAGCAGACCTTGCTTTTCGTTGCCCAACACCCAGAGTCTAAAAATATAAATCGTATCGATGAGATGACACGTGATTTGCCAGCCGTTTGGATCGATTGCAAGCAGCTCCAGCAGGTCATTCTCAATATCGCACTCAATGCTGTGCAAGCGATGACTGAGGGTGGCGTGTTGACTGTTGTGACGGATCGGATTCAAAGTGAGAAGAGAGACTGGGTGAGAATCCGTATTGCTGATACGGGTCCGGGGATCAAAGCTGAGATCCGGACCAAAATATTTACTCCATTTTTTACGACGAAAACGCAAGGAACGGGACTTGGTTTGCCGATCTGCCGACAATTGATGGAGAATAATGGCGGAAGTCTTGAAGTAGAGAGTGAACTTGGCAGGGGGACAGAATTTATCCTGCTCCTGCCGGTGCGGGACGATCGACCTGGGAAATGAACCCTTGGGAGCATATCTCCCGAGTTGGAATAAGGAGAGATTGTTTATATGAAAAATAAAATACTGGTGGTTGATGACGAGCATTTGATCCGCTGGTCGCTTGAGCAGAACCTTAAGAAGCAGGGTTATGAGGTCAGTACTGCTGGCTCTGGCGAAGATGCTCTGCGGCTGTTGCAGGAAGAGACCCCAGATCTGATGTTGCTCGACATTCAATTGCCGGGTATGAATGGCATGGAGGTTCTGGAGAAAGTCAAAGAGCTTGAAGAGGATGTGATCGTCATTATGGTGACTGCTCTCGGTGTGCTTGAGACTGCCGTCAAAGCGATGCGGCTTGGTGCCTACGATTACATTAATAAACCTTTTAACCTTGATGAGCTTGCTATCGTCATTAAGAAGGCTCTTGAAACACGAGAGCTTAAGCGTGAGGTTGCCCAGTTGCGCGCAGTACAGCCGAAGCGCTTTAGTATCGACAGCATTATTGGTGACAGCGCTGATTTGCGGCATGTCTTGAATATGGTGCGCAAGATCGCTCTGAGTGATGCTGGAACCGTGCTGATTCAGGGCGAGAGTGGTACCGGCAAAGAGCTGATCGCCAAAGCTATCCATTATGAAGGAGCCCGTGCAGATAAGCCGTTCATGGCGATAAACTGTGCCGCTGTTCCAGAAACTTTGCTTGAAAGTGAACTAATGGGCCACGAAAAAGGGGCCTTTACTGACGCCAAAAGTCAAAAAAAGGGCCTCTTTGAAATGGCCCATGGTGGTACGATGTTTCTCGATGAGATCGGGGACATGCCGATGGCGATTCAGGCGAAGCTGCTGCGCGTGCTTGAGGATAGAACCTTCCGCCGCGTCGGCGGGGTGAAGGATATTCACGTTGATATTCGTATCGTTTCGGCAACCAACTGTGACCTGTTGGAGGCGATAGAGCAAAAAGTATTTCGCAGCGACCTTTACTACCGTCTTCAGGTCATCCCGATTTTTCTGCCGCCGTTACGGGAGCGCCGAGATGATATTCTGACCCTGGCACGACATTTCATTGAGTCCTTTAATCGTGAATTCGGCAAGGATGTCAGGCAGATATCGAAGGAAGCAGAAAATGTCCTTGTCGATTATGACTGGCCGGGAAATATCCGCGAATTGCGTAATGTCATAGAGCGCGCGGTTATTCTTGAAAATGATGAAACCATGGAATATGAACATCTGCCACGAGAATTGGTGTCAAGAAGTGTTCCCGCTGGAGGGAGTCCGCTGATCTTTACTCTGCCTGCTGAGGGGATCGATATCGAAGACGTAGAACGTGAGTTGATAAGGCAATCACTCGAGACATCTGATGGGAATCAGTCGAAGGCCGCGAAAAAACTGAATCTAGGGATAGATGCCTTCCGTTATCGGATGAAAAAGTTTAAGTTTTTGTGAGATAACCTCAATTCTAATTTAGTTTCAGAACAGAGAAGCGGCCGATATTTCAAGCGAATATCGGCCGCTTCTCTGTTCTGTTTGGGCCGTTCTTCTTACTTGGTTGTTGCTGGTATTATCTTTGCAGATAAGCCAGATAACAAATCAGATACTTTGAAGTGCCAAGGGCCATGAAGGCCCGCGACTCTTTATTCTTAGGAGGCAACACTATGACCCGGTCCTGCATCAAAATCTGCCTACTTGCGGTGATATCACTGTTTGCTGGAGTGATATGGCAAGGCGCTGCCTATGCT
>JAJRQB010000014.1 GCA_024280485.1 Deltaproteobacteria bacterium | reverse complement strand
GTTGACGCCCCGCTTCGCCACGAGTATGCTGACCGGATTCATCATCTTTACTCGATGGCAATCTGTTTATATGGAGATACCAATTTTGAACGCAAAAAAAACATCTTCACCTGATCGCATATGGGATTTTTTCTGTTCCCTCAAACTGACGATCTTTAACTTACTGTTCCTGTCTATCACTTCCATTATCGGCACCGTTATTCAGCAGGGCAAGGCTCCCGAAGAATATATCCAGGAATATGGTCGTGCCAATTATGAACTGTTTACAAAACTACAGTTTACTGATATGTACCACTCATGGTGGTTCGTCGGACTGCTCGGCCTCTTCAGTGTTAACCTGATCTGCTGTTCGATCAAAAACTTCCCACGGGTCTGGAAATTCGTCGTCGACCCGATGCTGGTTGCTGGTGATGGCACTTATAAAAATTCTGCCAACAGAGCAGAATTCACCACCAAAGAGTCTGCCGACAAAATCACTCCACGTTTATCTGATGCCCTGACGAGTATTTTCTCTAAACCGACCCTGACCGAAACAGACGGCAAAAAAAATCTATTCGCACAAAAAGGGATCTATTCCCGTTTCGGTGCCTACATGACCCACCTGTCTATTCTGGTGATCATGCTCGGTGCAGTCGTTGGCACGGTCTGGGGTTATAAAGCTTATGTCAATATTGTAGAAGGAACTGAAATTACTCAGGTCTGGCCCCGTAATGGCAACCAGCCAATCGATCTCGGCTTCAGTGTTCGCTGTGAGAAATTTGAAGTTGAATACTATCAGGGAACCCAAAGGCCTAAGGAGTTCCGTAGCCTGTTGACCGTCAAGGAGAATGGTAAAGTTGTCATTGATAATCAGAAAATCATTGTCAACAGCCCCCTCACCTACAAAGGAATCACCTTCTATCAGTCGAGCTACGGTCCTGCTGGCACCGGAAGTTTCGAAATTGAGGTCACCGACAACAAGAGCGGCGAAAAGCTGAAGGTCAATCCCGCACAAGGACAAAAAACAGCTTTGCCAAACGGCTTCTCGTTTTCGGTTGACGACTTCACTCCCAATTATGAAAGCTTCGGGCCTGCGGCAAAGTTACATGTTAATACTCCCGATGGCACCCGTCGTACTCCCTTCGTTATTTTGCAGAATCATCAGCAATTCGATGCACGCCGTGGCGGTGATTTCAGTTTTGCTCTTAAAGGCTACAACCAACCGCAGTACACAGGACTACAAGTTGCCAAGGACCCGGGTGTCGAGATTGTTTGGCTTGGTTGTTTCCTAATGATTTTTGGCTCGATGAGCGCATTCTTCTTTTCTCACCGACGCATCTGGATCCGTATTTCAGAAGAAAACGGAAAAACAATCGTTCAGATGGCTGCTAATGCTCACCGTAACCAACCGGCCTTCGCTGATAAATTCTTGGAACTCAAAAAACAGATCGCGAATACGATCGAAAATAAAGCCTGATTAGGCAAGGAGAGATCGTCATGGATAGTGGACACCTTTTTAACTTAGTTACTATTGGCTACTTTGTCGCCATGGTTTTATTTATCGTTTACCTTGCTACAAGTAGCAAGAAAATTGCCCTTATCGCGCACCTTTTCTGCGTTGCCGGCGTTGCCGTACACACCCTTGCCATCGGTATGCGCTGGTACGAATCTTACCAAATGCCTGGTGGGGTCGGTCATGCGCCACTTTCGAATCTTTATGAGTCGGTCGTGTTCTTCGCCTGGACCATTTTGGTGATCTACCTCATCATCGACCTCAAATACAAGCAACGTTCGATTGGGGCTTTCGTTATCCCCTTTGCCTTTCTTGCAATGACATGGGCACAACTCACACTCAATACCTCGATTGAACCACTGGTCCCAGCGCTTCAGAGCAACTGGCTGACCTATCATGTTATTACCTGCTTTCTCGGCTACGCCGCTTTTGCTGTGGCCTGCGGAGTCTCGATCATGTACCTGATCAAGATCGGCAAAGAAGAGAAAGCCGAAGGTCCAATTGGTGGGATACTTGGTATTTTCCCCAGCGTGCGGGTTCTCGACGATATCAACTACAGCGCCATCATGATCGGTTTTCCGTTGTTAACTATCGGGATTGTCACCGGTGCTGCCTGGGCTAACTATGCCTGGGGTACCTATTGGAGTTGGGACCCGAAAGAGACCTGGAGTTTGATCGTCTGGTTCATCTATGCCGCGTTCCTCCATGCTCGTTTTACGCGCGGCTGGGTCGGTCGGCGTGCCGCATGGCTGTCGATTATCGGCTTTGCAGCTACCATTTTCTGTTACCTTGGTGTCAACCTGGTCCTGTCAGGATTGCACTCCTACGGCGGTTGATTTCGCCCTGGCTTACAACAGATCGCCAGCCCCAGCCACACAATCACACAGGGGCGGGCATAGCGGTCAAGGACGTTGTTTAAAAAACAAAAGGCCCCTAACTATTGAATAGTTAGGGGCCTTTTGTTTCGTTACGGCCGAACCTTGTAAACACCAAAGCAAAATAAAGCTCTGAAGGATATCTCAGTGCCCTCCGACTGAGTATCAATTAGTCAAACCCTTGAAATAAGCAATCGATATCAATCAAAACACTCTATATTGTACATCATCGCCAGTCTGCCACGACTGGCCAGACAGACGGCACAGACCTCACCTACATCTTTATATTCCTGTTCGGCCAGATGCAGCCCGACCTGATGTTCGGGCAAGTCGAGTTTCTGCGCGGGATCGAATGGACACTGACAAAGGCAGCAAGTCTTCACAGTAAGCACCGCTGCTTGACCAAGTCAGCCATTCCAGTTAGAAAGTCGGCATTATCATTCAGTGATGGTGCTCGAAAAAAGTGTGGAATACCATGTTGCTCGGCAAGAATTCGGTACTGCAGATCGATCTCCTCAAGAGTTTCAATATGATCTGAAACAAAAGAGATCGGTACCATCAACAGCGCCGTCTCCCCTTCTGAGCCGAGACGGATAATTTCGTCGTCAGTACCGGGAGTCATCCAGTTGACCGGACCACTGCGGCTCTGATAAGCGATACTCCAGCGATAATCACCAACCAGTTCCATAACTTTACTAGCGGTTATTTCTACCTGCTGTTGATATGGGTCACCCCGATCAATAAATCTCTGCGGTAGAGCATGAGCCGAAAAGAGGATCCGCACATCGTTGCGCATCAACTCGTGAAACTTCCCCAGCCCTTCTCCCACTCGGGCCGCCAACGCCTTTATGTAACCCGGCCAATCAAACCACTGTTCAATCACTTGATATTCTAGTTCAGGGTACAAAATTTGAGCATTACGACGAAAATCATTAACACTGCTGCCGGTGGTTGCTCCGGTATAGTGCGGATACATCGATAACACGATCGCTTGTGCTATCCCTTGACTTTTCAACTCAGCAAGAATCTCATCTGCACGCGGATGCCAGTAGCGCATCACCACAAATGGCTTAATTTTTTCGCCGAGCTGTTTTGAAATGCCCGCAGCTTGTTTCTGGGTCCACTCGAGCAAGGGTGACCGTCCGCCGATATATTCGTAACTCTCCCGGACCTTTTTGCTGCGGAAATGGGAGATCAACTTGGCGAAAGGCTTCTGCAGCAAGCCACCTAAGGGCAACTGGATCAGTTCGCGGTCGGAGAACAGGTTATAGAGAAAGGGCTTGATAGCTTCAAGAGAATCTGGCCCGCCCATATTGAGTAGAATCAGTGCAGTCGGTTTGGAATCTGCGGGCATTAACCGCTCCTTAAAAAAACGGGGGACAGAATTTCTGTCCCCCGGAGTTCGCAACTAGATCGCGAAGCCCTGCTGCTACTTCTGGCTGAGACGGTGAACGCATTCAACCATATGAATAGCATTCTCCGGCGGAACTGTCGGCAAGATGCCGTGGCCCAGATTGAAGATGAAGCCAGGACGGTCGGCGTTTTCGTCGAGAATGCGCTGGACCTCTTTTTCGATATGCTCTTTGGGTGCATAGAGTACGGTTGGATCGAGATTCCCCTGAACCGCAATATCGGGTCCGAGGATATCACGTGCCTTGCCCAGGTTGACATGCCAGTCGAGGCCGAGAACATCGGCACCAACTTCCTTGACGATCTCGAGCATACCGCCACCACCTTTGACAAAGTAGATGACCGGCACACCGTCGCGGTTCAGACCGTCGATCAACTGCTTGACGTAAGGCAGGATGTATTTCTCGTAATCGTGTGGAGCCAGGATACCACCCCAGGTATCGAAGATCTGGATCGCTTGAGCACCGGCTTCGATTTGCATGTTGAGATAACGGCGGTCCATCTCGGTTACTTTTTGCATCAACGCATCAAACAGTGGGAAGTCGGAATACATCATCTGCTTGAGGGTGGCGAAATCCTTCGAGCCCTTCCCTTCGACCATGTAGCAGGCCAGGGTAAAGGGTGAACCACCAAAACCGATCAGCGGTACGCGGCCCTCAAAAGCGGTGCGTAAGCGCTTGATAATGGCGGGAACATAAGAGACCGCCTGAGACATATCCTCGGGCACAACCAGCGCATCGACATCGGCTGCGGTGCGGATCGGCTTCTCGAAGACCGGACCGGGCACGAAATCGAGGGCCATGCCCATCGGCTCAATCGGGGTCAAAATATCCGAAAAGAGGATCGCGGCATCGGCATCAAGGATATCGATCGGCTGAATGGTAACCTCGGCGGCGCGCGCCGGGTCTTTACACAGGTCGAGGAAGGTGCCGCCGCCCTTAGCGCGCACATCCTTGTAACACTGCAGGTAACGACCAGCCTGGCGCATCAGCCAGACAGGAACGCGATCAACGGGTTGGCCCCAACAGGCTTTGATGAAATCGTATTCGGTCGACATAGATTATTTATCTCCTGATATGCGTTGAGGGAACAGAATTAAATTCTATCCCCATTTCAAGTTCCTATTTCGCGGCGTTCTCTGCGGCTTCAGCAGCCAAGCGCTTGGCAGTACGGCCGGGTATGTAGTTACAGAAGGGCTCTTCGGCCATATAGTCCCCATAGACAGCATCCGCACGCGCGCGACAGCCGCCACAGGCATTGATAAATTCGCACTCCCCGCACTTACCCTTATAGCTCTTGAAGTCGCGCAATTCGTTGAAGGTTTTGTTGTTGTACCAAAGTTCCTTGAACGGGATCTGCTTGACGTTGCCGACCGAAGAATGAAAGTAGGAGCAGGGTTTGAGATTGCCGAAGCAGTCAATCAGACAGATGGTTTGGGCCGCAATACAACCCTTGCCACCGCCGGTTGAAAAGGTCAGGCTGCGGCGCTTGAAATCGACACCCTCGGCCTTAGCCATTTGCGGAACAATCCGGTAGTAGTGTGGTGCACAGGTCGGACGCATGAGGATATCATCCTCGTTTTTCTCCTGCTCATAATGCCAGGAGAGAATCTCTTCGTAATCATCGGCCGAGATCAGTTCACTCATGATATCCTCGCCGCGCCCGGTCGGGACGATCATGAACATGTACCAGGCGGTGGCACCGATGCTTTTGGCCAGTTTGAAGGTGCTGCCAATATCGGTCTGGTTCCGCTTGGTGAAAGAGGAATTGACCAGGAACTTGATACCGTTACGCTTGAGAGTTTCGGCACCACGAATGGTCCCCTCAAAAGCCCCTTCGCTACTGCGGAAATCATCATGAATCGCGGCCGTCGAGCCATCGAGGGAGAGCGAGACCATCTTGATATCGGCCTTTTTCATCTTCGCGCAGACCTCGTCGGTGATCAGCGTGCCGTTGGTCGCCATACACATGCGCAGACCCTTGCCGGTGCCGTACTCGGCGATCTCAAAGATATCTTCGCGCATCAACGGCTCGCCGCCAGACAGAACCATGACCGGCTTGCTCACCTCACAGATATCATCAATCAACTTGAATGCTTCCTGCGTATTGAAATCGCCGGCCGCCGCGCTCATATCCGAAGAACAACGACAATGCACGCAGTTTAGGTTGCAGCGTTGGGTAGACTCCCAGGCGATCCACTTGGGAATGAACTTCTCTTCTGAACTCATGCTATCTCCAATGCGGGTTACCCCTCCAAGGCCGCCCTTTTCCAGCGGCAGGACATTTTAAACAACTCTCCAAATATACACCAATCGGGGAGAGAAATTCAAGCAGGATCAGGGCTTGATCGCCGGTTTTGCTTACGACTTAAATGGCAGTTTCGCTTAACCGGGAACCGGGAAGGTCACCAGGTGGCGCACATCGGGCTGAATGCCGATCTGCTCGCCGGGCTGGTGATCGCAGTGGCTTGGAACCAGGGCCTGCACCCGTTCACCGTTCTGCAAGAGCAGGTGATAAAGGATATTTGCACCACGAAAGCTGCGCCGCAACACCTCAGCCTTGAGCGGACTCTCGTCATCATGCACAATATCTTCGGGTCGTACCAGCAATTGGACCGCGGAACCGATGGGCCGCGAATCATTGAGATGGCCACGCAGACAACCCAGGCCGGTGGTGATTTCTCCGGCGGAGCTGATCAATCCTGCAATCATCTCCCCCTCGCCGACAAATCTGGCGACCTTAGTGCTGACCGGCCGGTGATAAAGGTCGTGCGCGCTGTCCCACTGCAGAATTTCACCGCCAGCCATCACACCGATCCGGTCGGCGACGGCAAAGGCCTCGTGCTGATTATGGGTAACAAACAGGGCGGTCGTGCCGTTCTCCTTCAAGATGTCACGCACCTCCATCGACAGCCGTTCGCGCAAGCTGACGTCCAGATTGGAGAATGGCTCATCCATCAGCAATAGAGCCGGCCGGGGCGCAATTGCACGCGCCAGTGCCACCCGCTGCTGCTGACCACCCGAAATTTCATGAGGGTATTTTTTATGCTCGGCATAGAGACCGACCAACTCAAGAGCCTCGTTGGTACGGCGCAACAGCTCAACTCGCCCAGTGCCACGCAAACCGAAAGCCACATTATCGAAGATGGTCAAATGTGGAAAAAGTGCATAATCCTGAAAGACCATGCCGATCCTTCTTTTCGCTGGCGGCAACAGTTCGTTGTAACAACTGACCACCTCGCCGGCGATTCTTATCTCGCCCTCTAACAAGGGTTCGAATCCGGCGATAGTCCGCAGCACTGTGGTTTTACCGCAGCCACTAGCACCGAGTAGACAACCAATCTCACCTGCCTCGAGGATCAAAGAGAGATCCTTGACCACCAGCTGGCTGTCATAAGCCTGCGAGATCGCATTCAACTCCAGAATCGGTATTTTCTTATCAGGCATTATCAACCTTCCTCAGTCGTCCGTTCCACGCATCAACAACACAATCGGTAGCAATCCACTCAGCAACAGGGTCAGTGACGGCATCGCCGCCCTCTCCCATTCCCCCTCGGAGGTCAACTCGTAGATTTTAACCGCCAGAGTATCCCAGCCAAAAGGACGCGTCATCAGAGTGATCGGCATCTCTTTCATCACATCGACAAAGACCAGGGTCAGAGCGGTAAAAATACCGCCACGCAGCATCGGCAGATGAATCCGCCACAGCAAACGAAGACCGCGCAAGCCCATCAGGCGTGAAGCCTCATCGATATTAGTTGTCACCCGGTGCATTGCGCTATCGATCGACTTGAATCCGGCGGCCATGAAGCGGATCAGATATGCGAGCAGCATCACGAACAGGGTGCCCTGCAACAGGGGTTTCATTTCGATGCCGAAGAGAGAGCGGGCCAGATCGATCAACAGATTGTCCAGCCCGGCCAGGGGGATAAAAATCCCCACCGCCAGAACCGTCCCCGGCAGGGCGTAGCCGAGGGTCGAAATTCGAATCAACGAACCAGTCAGACGATCCTGGTGGCGTCGACCACAATAGGCGACCAGCAGTGCAAGCGTGACTATCAACAGTGCGGCACTCAGCCCCAATAGCAATGAATGTCCAAGCAGATCAAGATAGCGGCGGGTGAACTCCTGATGAAAGATCCCAAGTGTCCAGCGCAGCAGTTGCAGGGTCGGCAGCAGGAAAGCGACACCAAGCACCAGCGAACAGGCGGCAGTTGCTGCCCACTTATGCCAGCCATACAGCTGAATGCGTTCAGCTTGTGGAGCCAATCGGCTCTGGGCAAAACGCATCCGTTTGCGTAGCTGCTGCTCGATCAGAATCAGGCCGAAAACCAGGACCACCAAGAGCGAGGAGAGCTGGGCGGCGGCAGGCAAAGAGAAGAAGCCGAACCAGGCCTTGTAGATTGCCGTGGTGAAGGTGTCGTAGTTGAAGATTGAAACGGCGCCGAAATCGGCCAGCGCCTCCATCAGCACCAGAGCCGTACCACCCGCAATCCAGGGACGTGCCATCGGTAGCACAACGCGAAAGAAACCGACCACCGGTGAACAACCGAGACTCTGAGCGGCCTCCAGTGCGCGCTTGCCCTGGGTCCGAAAGGCGTTGCGCGCCAGCAGATAGATATAGGGATAGAGCGCCAGCGACATCACCAGAATCACGCCACCGGCGCTACGCATTTCAGGCAACCGGATGCCAGGACCGAACCAGATGCGTAACTGAGTCTGGACCGGACCGGAAAAATCGAACAGTCCGAGAAAGACGAAGGCCAAGACATAAGTCGGCATCGCCAGCGGTAACAGTAAGGTCCACGAAAAATGGCGACGACCTGGAAAATCACAGGCCCCCGTCAACCAGGCCAACCCAACTCCAAGCAGCAACGCACCAAGCGAAACACCGACAACCAGCTTGAAGGTATTGAACAACAGACGACTAAGAACGGTCTGCTGCAGATGCCGCCAGATATCCCAGGCCGGCTCCAGCCAGGCAATAAACAGAACCGACAACGGCATCAGCACCAGCAATGCCACCAGCATCACCAGCCATTGCCAGCCACTCGGCCAACGGAAGCGACGACCGGAGCCCCGCATCAGGGCCCCGGCGTTATGACTGCGGGGGATCGGCATCGCCTCAACGATATCCGGCGCGATCCATCAACATGATGGCGTCAGACTGCAGGCGCCCCGCGTCGGCAAGATTCTGGGTGCTCGGCTTAAAGCTGCCCCAGGCGGCTACGGCAGGATGCGCCTTGACCTGAGGATTAACCGGGTATTCCATGTTGGCATCGGCAAACAGGTTCTGGGCTTTTTCCGAAGAGAGCCACTCGAGGAACCTGATCGCCCCCGACCGATTTTTAGCATGACGGGTTACCCCGGCACCGGAGACGTTGATATGCACGCCACCGGTCTGTTGGTTGGGCCAAAAAAGCGCCAGCTTCAGCTCAGGGTTCTTCTTCTGCAGGCGGCCAAAGTAGTAGGTATTGACGATTCCGACATCTCCCTGCCCGGCCAGAATCGCTTCCATCAGCTTGGTATCATTGGAAAAAGGTGAAGTGGCCAGGTTGCCAACCCAGGAACGAACGACCTGTTCAGTTTGCGCCTGTCCGTGCTCGGCAATCAACATCGCGATCAACGACTGATTATAGACCTTCTTCGAAGTTCTCAACAGCAGACGGTGCCGCCACGACTTGTCACCGAGGGCCTCATAGCTGCTTAGCTCTGCCGGCTTAACCCGTTCGGTGCTGTAGACGATGGTGCGAGCGCGCTCGGACAACCCGAACCAATGCCCAGCAGGGTCACGCAAATGTATCGGAATATTCCTTTCGAGGATCGCAGACGAAACCGGCTGCAGCATCCCCTCACTGGCGGCATGCCAGAGATTGCCGGCATCGACGGTGATCAACAGGTCGGCATGGGTATTCTTGCCTTCGGCCTTTAGCCGTTGCAGCAAGGGCCCTGCCTTGTCGGTAATAAAACTGATCTCAGTCCCGGTTTCAGCGCTATAGGCATCGATCAATGGTTGAATCAGGTGTTCCTTGCGCGCCGAATAAATAACCAGCTCATCGGCGAAAGCCACAGCAGGCAGTAACATTGAAAACACGAGTAGAGCTAACATAAATTTATCTAGCAATTTGGACATGAACAGACGCTCCTTCTTGAAGTTGATATTGATAACGGTTATCAACATAGAGATCCAGAGCAATCCTGTCAAGAATATTTTTGTTAGTGATAGTACAGTATTTTGCGAGTGAATTCTGCGGAGGTTGTGCGTAATACAATAGAGGCCACCAGTATAACCGGTGGCCTCTATTATGGATTAACTATTCAACTAAAACAGCAGGGTTCAGTCCGCGTCGCGTTCTGCCGACGGAAAAAGTTCTTCAAAGATCTCGCCGACAGTCTCAATCCTCTCTGCTTTCCAGGCGTTGGTGCCGCAGAAAACCAGACCGGTCTCGACGTCGTCTTGCTGGGCACGGTCGAGGGCGGTGATTACACAAAAACGTTCCTGATTCTCCTTATAAGTACATTTCTTCAGACAATTCAGCGGACAACGCAGGTTCATATCGAGATCATGCTGACGCACGGCAGGAATATTAGCGATCAGTGCACGCGCCGGCAAACCGGCAGGGCTCATCATCAAGCCGATATCCTCTTGCTGACACTTGAGGTAGGCCTGTTTGAAGACATCCCCGGCATCGCACTCTTCGGTACAGACAAAGCGACTGGCCATCTGTACGCCATCTGAACCCTGTTCCAGAGCATGCTGCAGATCGGCACGATCCCAGATACCGCCAGCGGCGATCACCGGAATATCGAGGTCCCACTGCTCTTGAAAATATTGCTTAACCCCGCGAACCGTGGCGTATTGATCATACTTGCCGACGCCGATGTTTTCCGGTTTCTCCCCCAGATGGCCACCGGCAGTCTCGGGATCTTCGACCACAATCGCATCGGGCAGGCGATCGAAACCCCTATGCCATTTACGAGCGATCAACTGGGCCGCTTTGACAGAAGAGACAATCGGCACCAGGGCGACATCGGGATAGTCAACCGTCAGACCGGGAAGATTCAGGGGCAGACCGGCGCCACTGACAATCAACTGTGCACCCGCCTCACAGGACGCCAGGATCACCTCATTATAATTGCTGACGGCGACCATGCAGTTGACACCAATCACACCGTCGGGTGCGATCTCGCGCGCCTTGGTCAGCTCAATCTTCAACGCCTCGCGATCAGCCGCGTAAAAGTTTTTACCATTATAGAGGCCACTATTCAGCGCCAGACCCGCCGCCGCAACCAGGCCGATTCCACCAGTTTTTGCCACATGGCCAGCCAGCCGGTGCGCGGAAATCCGCACCCCCATGCCGCCCTGAATCACAGGAAACCTTGCGCTATGTCGTCCAATCGTTAAGCCCTTAGTCATACTCGCTCCTTTTAGTCCATTTCAGCAGCGCACATTCTAACAGAGCAAAGAGACAGGAACTGTAATAGTTGTGTAAAACCACCCTTGTTCAAAGAGTTCAGCGATGCTAAAACAGGCCATGAAACTCTTTCGCCGCATCTTCCATCCCCTGATCACCTTCATCGGCATCCAGCTCGTATGGCTGCTGCTGCTGCTCGGCTGGATTTATTGGTTCCTCGGCCGTCACCAGCAGCTCAAAGAGCTGGCCGCAAAATATCAAACCGAACTGCTCCCCTTAAAGACCGACTGGCTGATTCTGACCGAGGGGATACTGCTGCTGGTTGCAATCCTGATCGGAATCTACGTCATCTTCATCTACTGGCGCCGCCAGGCTTCGCTCTATCGTGCTCAGCACAATTTTATCGCTCAGGTCAGCCATGAGCTGAAATCCCCCCTCGCCTCGCTGCAACTGCATCTCGATACGATTGAGATGCGCCAACCCGACCCGCAACAACTGCGGCGCTTTGTCGAGCTAATGCAGGGCGATACCGAGCGACTCAACAACCTGATTTCCAACTTGTTAACGGCCAGTAAATTGGAACATCGTGACACCAGCTTTCATCTGGAAGATAGCGATTTTTCTGCAACCCTGGAAGGCTGGCTGGAACAATTCTATGCCACCTTCCCTATGGAAGGGAGCCTCGACTGGCAACTGGAAGAAGGTCTTCATGTCTCTTTTGACAGCGAAGCGATGAAGACGGTGCTACGGAATCTGGTAGAAAACGCGATTCTCTATGCCGATGGACCGCCCCGAGTCCAAATCGAACTGAAACGCGATGGAGGATTTGCCCTGTTAAGCATCACTGATCAGGGTCACGGAATCGACCCACGCCTGCGCAATAAAGTTTTCCGGATGTTTTACCGAGTACGAATAACAGGCAAAACAATCCGCGGCAGTGGGCTTGGCCTGTTTATCGTCCATTCAATCCTGCGCCGTCACAAAGGCAAGGTCTGGCTCAAGAGTGGCGGATTGGGTCACGGAACCACTTTCTATCTTCGTCTGCCACTTCTGACGACTCCTGTTATGGAACGTAAATCATGAATGCTGATCAGATTAAAATTTTACTCGTTGAGGATGAACCAAATATCGCTGACGGTATTATCTTCAACCTGGAAGCCGAAGGCTATCTGGTTAGCCACTGCATCAGCGCAGAGGCTGCCCAAACTGAGCTGACCGCGCATGAGTTTGCCCTTTTAGTTCTTGACATCATGCTGCCGGGAATAGATGGGTTCGAACTTTGTCGACGACTGCGAGAAACCGGCTCGGACCTTCCAGTACTAATGCTGACCGCCCGCGGTGATGAAGATGACCGAATCACTGGTCTCAGTGAGGGAGCAGACGACTACCTGACCAAACCATTCAGCCTTAAAGAATTTCTGCTGCGCGTCAAGGCTCTACTGCGTCGCAGCCGAAGGACAAGGATCACGACGCCGACCTACAGCTTCGGAGCAAACAGTGTTGACCTGACTGAACGTCGAGCAATAACAGCTATGGGGGAACTTGAACTGACAGAAATCGAAGTGAAAGTATTGCAACTGTTTTTCAGTCGCGAAGGGAAGGTGATCAGTCGCGGCGATCTGTTACAGACGGTCTGGGGGATGGCGCCCGACACCGAAACCCGAACCATCGACAACTTTATCGTCCGGCTACGCAAATACTTTGAATCTGACCCGGCAAAACCAGTCCATTTTCAAACAGTCCGCGGCCGTGGCTATCGCTTTGTACATAGCGACACCTGACCTCCATTATTTGACACCACTTTCAGGTTTTGACAGAAGGTATCTCCGAGGGATCAGGCCTTGCGGACCATGATTGGCTCTTGACTTGTTCGACTCTGTTTCGCCCAGCCTCCTTAGCCAGATAAAGAGCCTTATCTGCAGCATTTATGATCAAACTCGGGTCGGTTCCAGCCTCAGGGAAAACGGTACCGAGGCCGACACTCAAAGTTACAATCTTTGAATTTTTTGAAAATTCATGCGGAATTTGTAATTCCCTTACTGAACTGCAACATTTCATGGCAACAAACTCTGCATCTTCAGTGTCGGTTAGAATGAGGGCAAATTCATCGCCTCCATAACGAACAACCAGATCACCTGGGCGATGGCCAAGGCTATTCAACATCTCGGCAACCTTCTTCAGCACTTCATCACCCAGAGGGTGACCATAGTTATCATTGTATGATTTAAAGAAATCAACATCGATGAGCATAAAAGAGATGGATGATCTGTTACGAATCGCCCGCAGCCACTCAATAGCAATGAACTCGTCCATAAACCTTCTGTTCGAAATCCCGGTCAGAGAATCAGTCCGTGAAATCATCTCCAGCATTCTATTTGCTTTATTGAGTTCAGTTGTTTTCTTTATAACTGTTTGCTGAATAACATCAGCACGTTTTGAAATTATATAGATATACAGAACCATAAATAGCGTGAAAATGATGCCTAATGCAAAGATCGACATTGGCAGTAGATTTCTTCTAACGGCGATGTATTGGGCAGTAGGAGACGCAATTACTGCCCACTTTTTTCCAAATATTTCAGGCAATTCCTTCTGGTAAGCAATCTCCGCAATAGCGTCAAGACCGGTTCGAGATCTATGCCGATGGATGATCTCAGAACCTGACGGCAAGGACTGATCTACAACTTTCATTTCAATATCGGACGGTTCGCCAATCAAGGCCGAATTATTAAAAATAGTACTGATGCTAAAGACGCCGAGCACGAAGCCTAACAGGTTCTGCCGACGCATGGCCACGGTCGTCGAGAATTCTTTATAGATCGGCAGAAAAACCAAGACTGTCTTCTGATCTTCACCTCTTTGAACAGAAGTAACATCGATAATTGCCTGAGGACTATCCATATCTCTGACAGTAGCAAGGACTTCAAGTCCAATTTCGTTGGAAGCATAGTCAAAACCAAGGAACGCTTCATTTCCCTTCAGTGGCTCAATAAAAAGAGCCGGATAATATTCAGCCCGCTCCCCAGCCTTCACCAAAAGCCCTTGGTCTGCATGCTCGGTGATAACAAATCCCGGAGTGTTCTGGCGCCTTGCAGCTCTATATGCATCACGTTCTGCATGAGTGACGCGCGGTACCCACACCAACGCTTGGATTGCAGGATAACGATCCAAAATTCGCCCTGCTTCAAGATTAAACCGGTCCATATCTGGCGGGACCGTGTTACGAAATAATATCGCCAACGATCTTAAAGTTTCAAAATTGATTTTTAATTCTCTAAAAAAACTTTCCGTACGTTCATCAACATCGTGTGTTAGTTCACCGATAACGTTCTTTTCTTCGGAATCATAAAAAGTCCAGCCACCGAAAAAGGACATGGCAATCCCAAGACATAAAACTAAAATTAATATTAAATTTAGTTTGTATCTAATCTTCAAAGCAAATGCCTTTTATAGATGAACAGCTTATCGTAACAAATTAGCAAGATCTCTGAAATTTTACAAAAATTGAATAGAATCAATCCCGCGGAGCATCGACTGACAATGCTAAAATTCGACTGATTTCTGCCAAATTAAACCCGGATTCCTGCTGCCAACGATTGTAACAGTGCTGTATCTTCTTCATCGCTGTCTTTCCAATGCTCGCCCTGACGATAACACCAGCCTCGATCAATGCATAAACACCATCATGTGACAAAATAAAACTGTCCTTCCCCATGGAGCGTAAAAGATACTGCGTGGTCATTCCCCCGAGCCTGGAACCCTGTCTTGCAAGAATATCGAGCAGACCAGAAAAGTCCTCACTAGGCCAGTCGGCGATGAAACGACTGAAGCTGCCATGTTCTCCAGCCAGTTCAGTGATCATCACCGCATTGTGCGACACAGTCAGGATCTTCTGTCGATTGCGCACGATCCGAGTGTCGCGGCACAGAACATCCTCATCATCCGGTGACATGAAACTGCAGCGACCGATATCGAACCCCCAGAACGCGTCTTCAAAACCGGCCCATTTGTTGTCGATCACCTTCCAGACGAAACCAGCCTTAAAAATGGCTTTGGTCATTGCAGACAAACAACGGTCGTCTGAGATCACCGCCAGTTCTTCAGGAGATTTGATTCCGGTCGGTAGCAGCTCCTGCAGAGCGGATTCACTCCCCTTGCGATCAACCGCTCGCGCGTAAATCTCGTCAAAACTCTGCATAGAATCCTCGTATGAAGCGGAGTTATGCAACAAAGAACAGTACCCATGACTTAAACACACCTTCGAATTATAGCGTATTTAAAATTTTACATAAGGATTCCGACAATTACCCACGGTGGTCTGATGAGAATTCTGCTGCATTTATGAATAAATGCGGGGAGATTGCGCGTTACTGATTTTGAGGCGCTTCCAAGATCATGATTTCAGCCTGTTGTCGCTCGGACAGCACTCAGTGCTCGGTAACCACGCGGATATGGCCAGCCATAGGCCCAGCGAAAGCTGGTCGGCCAGTAGGGTGAACCGCCAGCGCGTACCCCGGCCCACATGAGATCGGCCAGAACTTTGTTTTCGACCTCAGTGATGCAAACCTGTAACCTTTTGTCAGCCTGCTTTCTCTCAACGTATGTCCCTCCACGCCAGTAAGCCTTGTCGTGTATCAGGCAGCAATTGCGCCATTTGTCAGAGTTACTTGGCGGGCCATCAGGAAAACGGCTGCAACCGTCGCTTGTAAAAGGAGAGAGTTCGTCAGCGTGGGAAAAGTCTGCAAGAGAGAACAGAAGCAGAAAAAAGAAACAGCAGAGTAATTTCATCGAGCTCGCTTCATTACGACCTTCTAGTAAAGCAGTGAAATGAATATATAGCGGGGCCAGAGCTTACCCTTCGGCCCCGCATATCCACTTTATCAGTAGTTGAGTATCCCCTTCAACTTATCCCCCACCTGCTGACCAACCTTATCGATAACTTTTTTTCTATCATCTTTTTTTCAACATCGATTCGTTTATTGATCTCGGTTTCAAGTTGCTTTTTATATTGGTCAATCCCCTGCTTTTTGATTTCGGCCAGGGCTCGATCAGTCAAAATCTTGAGCACCTGATCAGCAATTTGCGCTGGTGACGCGCCGCTTTTACCGCCAATATTCTCCAATTCGATCGTTGGGAGTTTCAGTTCATAGTTCTTATTCAGCGGAATCACCCTGGCATGAATCTTACCTCCAGTAAAAAGCAGCTTACGAACGAGAAGCTTCGGGGTTTCGCTGCTCTCTTGTGACGACGAAGCAGAGGACTCTGACGAACCCGCTGCCAGTTCCTTCTTGAGCACGTTCAGATTGGTTTTGCCCTCCGCATTCAATTCAAAAAAGATCTCCGGTCCCAACACCCTGACATATTCAATTGCAACCATCTCTTCAGAGAGTGACGTCAGCTCGATCTGGGTTGAAATTTCACCGAGAGAAAAAGCCAGCTGTCCGATAAATCCTTGCGGATTACCAACCGTCAATCCCCGAATCTCACCTGATCCATTCTGCAAACCGATCTTCACACTTTCAACTTGAACAGTCGTCTGTGTTGCCTGCGACCCATAAGTTTCAATTGCCGATTTAACCAGATCATCGAGATTTGACAGCAGGAAATAAACCCCACCCCCAATGGTAATCAACAAAACCAGAACCGCTCCAAGAACTAATTTTTTCATGGTTTGCCTCGCTCTATTCACTATGTAAGAGTTAACAATCTGCCAGCAACAAAGCCCACCCCAGAAAAATGCCCGGGCAAAAAGCTTCATATAAGTTATCAGACAAAGCCTTTCAACTCCGGTCGCGACTTACAACAGAGGCTCATAAGACTACTATCCCCCCAGCGCAACCTTACGCATCTGATCAAGACCGACTTCTTCTATTAATTTACCGATCCGACACTTGCGTTTTTGTGCGACAAACCAATCGATCAATCTTTCGACAGCTGCGAGCGCCTCTTCCTCTGTGGAGATATCTTCAAGCAAGCGCTGACTGAATCTGGGAGCTGACCCGCCATTACCGCCAACCTGAAGACGCCAACCCCTTGGGGTCCCGAGCAGAGCAATATCCTTGATGCAGGCCTCGGCGCAATCGTTCAGACAACCGGAGACTGACATCTTTAGCTTCCAGGGAAGTTCTTTCGCCTGAAAGCGTTCGTCGAGCTGCAGGCCTAGAGAGACCGAATCCTGCTGTCCACGCTTGCAGAAATCGGTGCCGGGACAGATCTTGACCGAGCGGACACAGGGGCCGAAGGGGCGACCACGACGCATCCCATCAAGATCAACCCAGACGGCATCGATATCCTCTTCAGCCAG
Source organism: Deltaproteobacteria bacterium (assembly GCA_024280485.1). Taxonomy (GTDB): domain Bacteria; phylum Desulfobacterota; class Desulfuromonadia; order Desulfuromonadales; family Geopsychrobacteraceae; genus Geopsychrobacter. Next base: position 52,280 of record JAJRQB010000014.1, on the reverse strand, counting down.
ACCGATGATCATCACCCTTTGAGCGCTGCTCAACTTGAGTCGCGCATTGTAACGACGCGCCACAGCGGCGATCTGTTCCAGCTGCTCGGGTGTTGCTAGTCCAGCCGGAATATGAGGAGTAATCGCATAGGTTTGACGATCACGTTGGACGATAGCCCCTTTTTCAACAATATCCAGTTTCATCAGTTATCAACCAAAATTACCGCGATTATTTTCAATGCGCCCAAAGACCAGTATCCCTCCGTAGTGACCGAGCATGGTCACACAGAAAAGTGCTGCGCCGGCCAACGCGAGAAAAAACCAGGTAGAAAATCCCATTGAAGAAAGAAGTTCAGGGTTATCATATCGAAGCAGAAGCATCTCACCGCAGATCATCACCAGACAAACACCCAGGATAAGTTTCCGGTGGAAGATCTGACTCCTGGCAGCGTCATAGTGACGTTTCCAACTGAAAATACCAGTCGCCAGTGTGGCTAAAACGCTCAAAGGGACCAACACAAGAAGCAGATAGATACCGTGGTCGAGAGTCTTCAGTCCAAAAAGCAGATAGAGCGCCAGAAAAAGAGCAAGTGTCGGCAACAGAGCATTGGGAAAGTGCGCCATCACGGCATGCGGTATAAAAGAATCAGTCATCTCCTGCAACAACCCTTTAATTCCTGCGGGAGCGGGTTGGTCATCGCCCTCTTCTTTCATCAATTCAAACTTCTCTGGCCCAACCCCACAGACCGGACAAACGTCAGGCGCAGTTTCACCTCGGTGAACATAGCCGCAAACCTTACAACGCCAACGTTTTTGCATAACCTCCTCCTGTTGCGATTGAATTTGACTCCCTTGAGGGAATCCCTATAATCGTGACTCTATTTATATCGATTTACATTTTAATCCGCATAAGTTTGCCAGTTCCTACATAGTCCTGCAAGGAGAGAGATATGAAAGCTGTTCTTATTGATGAATTCGGTAGCGTCGACGTCCTGAAGGTTGGTGATGCTGATCGCCCTTCTCCCAAAGGAGATGAAGTCCTAATTAAAGTCGTAGCGACCAGTATCAACCGTCCCGATCTGGTGCAGCGCGAAGGGAAGTACCCACCACCTCCAGGTGATTCAGAAATTCTCGGTCTCGAAGTGGCAGGAACAATTGAAGAAATCGGCAGCGATGTCAGCGGCTGGAAAGTCGGTGACCCTGTCATGTCACTGGTCGGTGGCGGCGGTTATGCTGAATACGCCGTCGCATACGCCTGCCATCTGATGCCGATTCCCGAGAGCATGAATTTTGAAGAAGCCGCTTGCGTTAACGAAAGCTATATCACCGCGTTCCTGAATGTCTTCATGATCGGCGATCTGCAGGATGGTCAAACCGCGATCCTCCACGGTGGTGGCGGCGGCGTCAATACTGCGGCGATTCAGTTGGCTAAGGCCCTGACCCCCAACGCCAAACTGATCGTCACCGCTCATCCGACCAAGATGGAGCGTGTTAAAAAGTTAGGTGCCGATCTGGTAATCGACTTTACCGAGACCCCTGACTTCAGCGATGCAGTCAAGGAGTTCACCGGCAAGAAGGGAGCCCACGTGATTCTCGATCATGTCGGTGCCAAGTATCTGAAGCCGAACATGGCTAGCCTGGGGTACACCGGCAAACTGGTGATCATCGGTATCATCAGCGGCATCAAGGCCGAACTCAATTTAGCCCTGATGATGGTCAAGCGTCAGCAAATTATCGGTTCGGTACTGCGTAGCCGCCCGGTCCCCGAGAAAGGTGAGATCGTCGCCGAATTCACCCGCCGCGCCCTGCCTAAATTTGCTGACCGCTCGATTGTGCCGATCATCGAACAGGTCTTCCCCATTGAGCAAATTCAGGATGCACACCGGATGATGGAAGAGGACAAGCACTTCGGCAAGATCGTGTTGAAGGTCAGCTGATTTCTCTTGCATCATTAAAATAAAAAAGGCCGCAGGCGATTAACGCTTGCGGCCTTTACAGTTTTGCAGTGAGGGTATTTTTCATCTCACAAAACCTTAAATCTTGCCTCAAGATGACTTCATGATTAAACCGATTTAAAAGACTTCAAAATCCGACTTTTAATCTCGAAGTAATCTTGAAGCAAAAAGATTCTGAAGTTAAATCTCAACCCAATAGATAGGGTTTCACCAGGGTCAGCGCGATCCCCCACATCATCAAACAAACCAGGCCGTCAAGCATCCGCCAGGCATTGCGACGTTTGAAAAGTGGTGCCAACATCGGACCACCGAAACCCAGCGTAAAAAACCACAGGATTGAAGCGGTCACGGCACCAGCACCAAAGATCAAGCGTTGATCAATCGGAAATTGGCCGCCGATACTGCCGATCAGCACCACTGTGTCGAGGTAAGCGTGCGGATTCAAAAAAGTCACCGCTAGCGTTGAGAGAATAAGCGCGCCTCGAGTCAAAGGAACTGTCTTCTCCGTTTGCAACCCGGAACTGCCTCGCAGCGCCGAGCGCAGGGAAAAAGCGCCATAGACCGCAAGAAAGAGTGCGCCCCCCAGAGCCGCATAACGCATCAACTCAGGATGTGACGAGACAAGCGTACCGACCCCGGCCAACCCGATTCCGATCAGCAACAGATCTCCCCCTGCACAAAGAGCCGCGATCATCAGTGGTCGGTTTCCGCGCACAGCGTTCGACAGTATAAATGCATTCTGAGCACCGATCGCGATGATCAGTCCGGCAGTCAACACGAAACCCTGTAGATATATACTTAACATCGGATGATTCCTCCCTTGTGGAGGCAAGACTAACCGCCGAACGATCATCTGTAAAATTAATTCTTTTGCGCAGCCATTAGCAATGCTAATATATGCAACATGATTGACTATAGGCTTCTGGCGGCGCTGGCCGCAGTAACCAAGGAAGGTGGTTTCGAACGAGCCGCCCAGATTCTGCACCTGACCCAGTCCGCAGTCTCCCAACGGGTTCGTCAACTCGAAGAACGCTTGGGACAGGTGCTTCTGATCCGCTCACAGCCACCCGAACCAACACCTGCCGGTCGCCAACTCCTCAAGCATTATCAGCAGGTGCTCTTGCTCGAAAATGCCCTCCCCGCTTCGTTGCTGGGAGAAACGACCGGGGGACCGCTAACCTTAGCTCTGGGAATCAATGCCGATAGTCTGGCCACCTGGTTCTGGCAGGCAGGGGGAGAGCTCCTTGAACGGCGGAATCTCCTTTTCGATCTACGGGTTGACGATCAGGATGTCACCCAACAAATGTTAAAGAAAGGTGAAGTCGTCGGTTGCGTCAGCGCTGCTGCGACGCCACTGCAAGGCTGTCGTTGCGTCTACCTTGGCACTATGATTTACCGACTGCTGGCACGACCCGAGTTTATTGCCCGCTGGTTCCCTGAGGGGCTGAACACAAAAGCCGTCCAACAGGCGCCAGCAGCCATCTTCGGCCGTCATGATGCCCTGCAGTTCCGCCTGCTACGACAAGCCCTGGGCGCAAAGCCTCCCATTGTCCCGGCACACTATGTCCCCTCCCCCGAAGCCTTCGCCGAAGCCGTTTATCGTGGCCACGCCTATGGTGCCATCCCCGATCAACAGAGTGAAGTATGGTTGCAAAAAGGTGAACTGGTCGAGGTGATACCGCAACACGAATATGTACGACTCTACTGGCACTGCTGGAATATTTCTTCGGAATTACTAGATGATCTGGAGAAGTGTTTTAAGAAGGTTGCTAGAGAGGTTTTGTTTCAGGAAGATATTTAAAAACCGACCAAGACCTCGGGGTTGCGGCCCCGAACGCCGCCCTAACTTTTGAACGCCCAAAAGTTAGGATCAAAATGCGCCCCGACCTCCTTGCCGCCTACGGTGGTTCCCTCCACTGCATGCCGATTTTGAGCTCGCTCAGAAACTCGCCTGCGGCTCAGACATCTTCGTTCGAATTCCTCAAAATCTCTATTTCGTTTCGGCGGCGTCACACGGGGATATATCCATTACTGCGAACTTCCTTCTTACCGCTAACGTTTCTCCAACATCAACCTCACACCTAAACCAAGCAACAATGTCCCGCACAACCCCTCTAGCCAACGGTGCAGCACCGATGAGAGCAGCATTTCACGATAACGATCGAGCAACAGGGCGACCAGACAGAGCCATAAAAATGCCATAGTGAAGTGGATACCGGCCAGAAAAAGAGATTTAATAAGCACCGGATCGGTGGGATGAATAAACTGCGGCAGAAAGGCAAGGTAGAAAACAGCCGTTTTAGGGTTTAGAACATTACTCATCACCCCTTCGACAAAACTGCGCCGCAAGGAACGAGGTCGAGCTAGACTTGCCGAAATCTTTTGTTCGGTGTCTGATTTTACGGCACTGCGCAGAGACTGAAAACCGAGCCAACCAAGATAAAGAGCTCCGGCAATTTTAAGAAGGGAATACAGAGTCGCAGAGGCCATCAGAATAAGTGAGACTCCCAGAGCCGAAAGAATGGCGTGAAAAAATAGTCCACTACAAATTCCGGCGGTGGTAACAATTCCGGTACGCACATCACCACCCAGGACATTGCGGATCACAAGCAGGGTGTCAGCCCCCGGGGTCAGAGTCAAAATCCCTGCGAAAGCAATAAAGGTCAGGATCGATGAATCGATCATTTCATCCCCTTTAAATTCTTAATCCGATGGATCGGCACCGCATCGTGTTGAACAGTGCGAGAATATTCCATCGCCGGACGACCAAACAACATGCAGTGCCCGATGCTATGATCCGCAGGGATACCAAGTTGGATCCGCAGTTGAGGTACGATCTTTTCAATTGTCCATTTCGCCAAAGCGTTCCACAAGGTTCCAAGCCCCTGACACTGTGCCAGCAATTCAAAACCGGTCAAAGCAATCAAACAATCCGATTCAGAAGCTTGTCCTCTCTTGGGTGCAGTCGCGACCAACAGGTGCGGGGCGTCACGAAACAGGGTATCGATACCAGCCTTCTCCCAGGCCGGAACAAAATCGCGAAAGAAGGCGAGCCGGGCGGGAAGTGATCCCCTTTCGACAGCCTCTTTGATGCCGCAGTAAGCAGCCTCACGCAATTGCGCCATCGCCTCGCTGTCTTCGATGACAAAAAAACTGACCTGACGTGCATTATGTCCGCTCGGCGCATGCCAAGCGGTCTGTAACAAATCATGGATCAATTGTGGATCAACATTTTCGTTTAGATAACGGCGCACTGAACGACGGCCACGCATCAAGGTCGCAAGCTGATCCGGCTGCGGAAGATTCCCTGCCAGCGACCGGCTCGCCTGCGGATCCTTGCCAAAAATCGACAGGGCTCCGGTCGGACAGATTGCCAGACAATGTTGACAGCGGATGCATTGTTTCTCTTTGCTCTTATGAATCAGCGGATAACCGCCCTGCATATCGATAATCTGCACGGGACAGTCTGCGGCGCAACCTCCACAGCTGATACATTTATCTTGGTCTATTATGAAGTCCAGCATGATTCAACCCTTCCTTCAGGCCAATTATCTGTTTTAAGTCCGGGGAACCTTCAATCTATACGTCAATAAAATCGCGACTGCCGTCAATCCAGCACTGACCAGATAGCTCGGCACAAAGGTATGACTGAATTCTGCAAGCAAACCCGCACACCCCGGCCCGATAATTTGTCCGGCGGCAAAGAAGAGAGTCAGGGTGCTAAACCCGCTGGCGGCTCGCTCAAGGCCCAGATACTCGGCAACCGTAGCCGCCATGATCGTCGGCACGGCAAAGAGTACCGATCCATAAAAAATGACTGACAACCATAACGCCCAGGAGCCGAGAGAACCACCGAACCCGGCCAACAGATAGGCGCCTGTGAATACCGTATAGACCAGGAGCATGCCGTTACGCCGCCCGATCCGATCCGAAATACTTCCGAACACTACACCTGAAAAGAGTGCGAAGAAACCGACCCAGGACCAGAGCTGACCGGCGCGGACCTCGGTGAAGCCATAATCTTCAACCATCGTGGTTACAATGAAGGTGCCATAGACCATATAGGTCAAGCCGAAGATCAGATAAATGATTCCAAGCTGGATCAAGATCCCGGTACCAGCCTTGCCGATCATCTCTTTTTGAGTAACAGCCTCAACCTGCCCATAGGGCTCAAGACCAAGCTCAGCCGGGTCGTTCCGAACCACCAACAAGGCAATCACTGCCGCCAAAGGCTCACAATTGCCAGCACGATCCAACTGCTCCGCCATCCGTATATGGAGTTCAGGATCGGAACAATCTGCCCGGCAAGGATAATTGCAAGACCATTGCCAGCGATGATCATGCCAGCGGCCTGGCCACGTTTATTGCGCCGGAACCAGTGAGAAACCAGCACCATAGTCGGGATATTGGCAAAACCGCTTCCCACGCCAGCCAAACCGTAAAAAATCACCAGCATCGACAGGTTCCCGGCGCGGCTGATAAAGAGCATGCTAAGACAAACAAGTAACAAACCGCAAAAGATAACGGCACGCGGACGATAACGCCGAATCAACCAGGGAGAGACTGTGACCGCCAGTAAGTAACCGATAAAATTCCCGGTGCTGATCAGCCCCATTTGATCATACCCCAGGGATAAGCCTTGTCGCATCGCCGGTAACAGCAGGCCAAAAGCGAAGCGCGCCAGGCCCAAACAGGCAAACAGAGTCAACCCGCCGGAGAGAACAATCATCCAGCCGTAATGAATGGGAAATTTACGGACGATATTCACGGGGCAATTTCTTCAGTTTGTTCTGCTGGCAATTGAGCGGCGATGGCCGCCATCACCCGCTCGACAATCGCAATATGGGTCTCTTTACAATTTTCCAGGGCAAAGAGATCATCGAAGTTCAAGGGCGCGCCGAAACAGGCTTCGCCGCGCTGCCCGAAACCGGGGAATTTCCAGTGATTCAATCCGGTGAGCGCTGTCGGAATTACAACCGGACGATGATCGTAAATCAACTTACCAACACCGCGATTCCCCTTGCCGAGAAGACCATCCTTATGCCTGGTCCCTTCAGGGAAGAGCATCACTTTTTGAGTTTCCAGCAACTCTCCAAGCTGTTTTCCGGCCTTCAGGTCGCGACCGCGCCTGATCGGAAAAGCCCCCCAGCTAATAAAAATTGCCCGAAGTAGCGGATTACGAAAGAGCTCTTCCTTCGCCGGGGCCCAGAGCATCTGCAGTGGAAACTTGCGCAACACCACCCAGGGGAGGAAAACCGTTTCATTGCCCGAGATATGATTCGAAGCAATCAGCACCCCACCTTTTTTCGGGATATGCTCCATCCCTCGGGTCGAAAAATGGTTCAAACACGAAGCATAGAATCCGATACCGTAGGCAGCAAACATCGCCCAAAGACGCCTGATAAAAGAAATTTTCACACGAAAGCCCTTTCAAAGGTTTCAAAAGATGGAACAGTATAACCGATCAACCCTGATCAGAGTAAAGATCTGTCTGCGCATCGATAATCTTGTATGACACCAGGTCACATTCTCTTTTTTGTAGCATCATCCACCCTCGACAGCTAATCTAAAGAATAACGAATCTAGATAATGAGCTTCTGTTAAACAAAATAATGGAGGGAACAGATGTCAGACACCACCAGACTTCCAGCTTGGCAGGCCCTTATTGAGAACCATCGTCATTTAAAAACAACGACAATGCGCGAACTATTCAGTACAGATCCACAACGCTTTAAAGGTTTCTCCCTGCAACTTGATGATCTGCTCTTCGATTTCTCCAAGAATTTAATAACCGAAAAAACCATCAACCTGCTAGGTGAATTAGCCGATCAGGTCGGTTTGCGTAAGCGCATCAACGCCCTTTTTGCTGGAGAAAAGATCAACAACACTGAAGGGCGCGCGGCCCTGCACACCGCCTTGCGCAATCGCGGTAACGAACCTGTAGCATTAAATGGGCAAGACGTAATGCCACAGGTGAAGCGGGTATTGCAACAGATGGGAGATTTTTCGCAACAGGTGCGTAGCGGCAAATGGCGTGGTTACAATGGTCAGCAGATTACAGATGTCATCAATATCGGAATTGGTGGCTCAGATCTCGGCCCCTTGATGGTCACCGAAGCACTCAAACCTTACGCCTGTAGCAAACTGCGCAGTCACTTTATCTCAAACGTTGATGCCAGCCAACTCTGCGAAGTACTCAAACGACTTGACCCTGAAACCAGTCTGTTTCTGATCGCCTCAAAAACCTTCACCACTCAGGAAACCCTGACCAACGCTCATTCGGCGCGCAGCTGGTTTCTGTCTCACGCCAAAGACGAACAGCATATCGCACGTCACTTTGTCGCGATTTCAACCAACCGTGAACTGGTCACCGATTTCGGCATCGACCCGGCCAACATGTTCGAATTCTGGGAATGGGTTGGTGGCCGCTATTCGCTCTGGAGCGCGATTGGACTGTCGATTGTGTTGGCAATCGGAATCGAAAAGTTCGAAGAGTTGCTGGAAGGCGCGCATCTGGTCGATGAACATTTCCGTAGCACCCCCTGGGCAGAGAACATCCCGGTGATGATGGGCCTGCTCGGCCTGTGGAACAGTAATTTTCTCGGCGCAGAAAGTCAGGCGATCCTCCCTTACGATCAATACCTGCACCGCTTCCCCGCCTACCTGCAGCAGGCCGATATGGAGAGTAACGGCAAACGGGTCACTATGGATGGCGAAGCGGTTAACTGCAGCACCGGCCCAATTATCTGGGGAGAACCGGGCACCAACGGCCAGCACGCCTTCTACCAGTTGATCCATCAGGGGACACGCCTGATCCCCTGCGACTTTCTGGCCGCAGTCAAGAGTCATAATCCCCTCGGCGAACATCAGGAGATTCTACTCTCCAACTTTCTCGCCCAGAGCGAAGCCTTGATGATGGGAAGAACCGCAGACGAAGCCCGCCAAGAGATGTGCGACGCAGAGCTGTCTCCAGAGGAGATTGAAAGGCTGGTCGCGCATAAGGTCTTTCCTGGCAACCGACCAAGCAACTCCTTTTTGTACCGCAAGCTCGATCCAAAAACCCTCGGCATGCTGATCGCGCTCTATGAACACAAGATTTTCGTGCAGGCAAGCCTCTGGGGAATTAACCCCTTCGATCAGTGGGGTGTTGAACTCGGCAAACAGTTAGCAAAGAAGATTCTTCCAGAACTGGCTCCGGGTGCTGCGATTGGCGAACATGACAGCTCAACCTGCGGCCTTATCGAAAGAATCCGCAAATTCCAGAGCTAAAGTCAAAGTAAAGGCTGCTTTACGTTCCCATAAAATTGAATATTCATAAAAATGAACTATGCATAATTATGAACATCAAGACTTTAAACCACGGTTTCACCCCCGTGTGACACAGCCGAAACGCAATAGAGATTTTGAGGAATTCGAGGAAAGATGTCTGAGCCGCAGGCGAGTTTCTGACCGAGCTCAAAATCGGCATGCAGTGAAGGGAACCCGCGAAAGCGGGCAAGGAGGTCGGGGCGCATTTTGATCCAACCTTTTGGGCGAACAAAAGTTTGGGCGCCTGTCGGGGCGCACCCCGACGATTCTATTCTTCAAAAAACGAGGCCGGGTAACAACAGCACCCTGCCCCTCATCCGACCTGCGGCCACCTTCTCCCTCAGGGAGAAGACCCAACAAAAAAATCAGCTTTTAAGCTTGATCCCGGTCTGTAGCAACTCAACCTTGCCCTGTTTATACAGGCTACCCAACGACCGTTTAAACTGTTTCTTACTCAATCCCAATAACCGCCTGATCTCTTCAGGCGAGCTGCTGTCATTCAGCGCTAAAAAGCCACTCCCGGCAAGTGCCTGTAAAATTTTATCCCGACCGATATCGGCACCGGCTTTCCCCCCAGGGTTAAGACTGAGATCGACCTTACCGTCATCACGCAGACGTGAGACAAAACCTACCAGTGTCTGCCCAATCTGCGCGTCGATCGGTTCATCGGCATAGAGCAACCCTTCGTAGCGGTTATTGATAATCATTTTGACACCTAAATCAGTGGTCCGCCAAACCATGAGATCGACCTGTTGACCAAACTTCAAGTCCGGCGATGCCTCCAAAAAGTCGGTGATACGGCAAGAGCCACAGAGATTGTCATCCTCATCAAGTTCGATCCGCACCAGGGTTCGCTCCCCCTGCTTGGGGCGAAAAGGGATCTCCTCAATCGCTACCGGCAGTTCGAACCCTCGTCCCAACTCGAACAGAACCCCTTCGGGTTCTATCTTTTTAACCCGTAATGCTGCAAATTCGCCTGCTGAAGCCAGCGGCAGCTTCATGGTCGCCTGGAGATCACCATCCTGGTCTCGATAAATAAAGACCCGCAGCAAATCACCAACTGATACCCCCGGCGTCAACTCCTGTTTGGGGAGTAATAGACGCTCACTGCCTGCGTCAAGCCAAGCTCCCTGACGATCTAGATCGACGACAGGGAACTCATTAATTCTTCCGATATCCAGCGTCTGCTGTTTCATATTGGTCCTATCCTTCTTCTTGTAATAGCGAAAATTCTACTTGTATTCCCTACCCGCTACACGTACGTTTAAAAAATAAAATCTTACAGGTGGGGGTAAAGATGAAAAAACATATCGTTGTGATAGATGATGACAACCTCATTCTCACAATGGCCAAGGATTTTCTACAGGCGGCGGGATTTCAGGTCTCAACCTCAGACAGCGGCCTCTTTTCCAATCATATCATTTATAGCAGCAGCCCACCCGATCTGATCATCATCGACCTTATGATGCCGCTGATGAACGGAGATCACAAGATTAAAACCCTGAAAAGCAAAGATCGCAGCCGAAATATCCCAGTGTTGCTTATGTCCTCTAAAATGCCCGACGAACTTCGACAACTGGCCGACGCTGCCGGCGCTGATGGTATTATCACCAAACCCTTCACATCCTTTGGACTCGTCCAGACCGTTCGCAATTACCTTTGAAGTCGATATACTCTGGTGAGTCCTTCGAACCCCAGACTATAGAGGAGACAAGCTATGAGCTTAAATGCCCTGCTCTCGGCCATGAGTCAAGATTTTGCCGCCAACGCAGATCCCGACATTCTGACGGTCATGAAGAATTCCCGCCAGGACCTTGTAGCTTCAGGCCTTCATAAAGAGGCTCTTGGTTCTGGCGAGAAGATGAACGATTTTGTGCTTCATGATTCTTCGAATATCGAATTTTCGAGTCGTGACGCATTGAAAAAAGGTCCTCTGCTGCTGAGCTGGTATCGAGGAATCTGGTGACCTTACTGCAACGCGGAGCTGGAAGCTCTGCAAAAAGTTCTACCTGAAATTGAAAAAACCGGCACCACCATGGTCGCGATCTCGCCGATGCAACAGAAGTATACAGGCAATCTGATGCGAAACCTCGGGCTGAGTTTTCCACTGCTCCTTGATCCGGACAATCTTCTCGCCAAGCAGTTCCGCATGGTCTACAAGCTACCCGATTCACTCAAAGAGGTCTACCAGGGATTAGGCATAGATCTGGAGCGTTTCAATGGAAATGATAGTTGGGAGTTGCCGCTACCGGGACGTTTTGTGATTGATCGCGATGGGACCGTAATCGATGCCTCACTCCACCCGGATCATACTAAAAGGCCCGAACCGGAGGAGACTCTGGAGATACTTAAAAAGCTTACCACCTGAATAAAAGCGCCTCATCAAATAACAAAAGGCACCTCTTGAATGAAATCAAGATGTTGCCTTTTGTCTTTATATTTGCGAGCTCATAACTTCAAACAACCGACATGAACCTCTCCTGACAAAGGACGAAACATATCAGCAGACTTCAACCAAAACCGGATGAATCCCCAAGCCAGCTACTAATAGATATATATTGTTACACATATCAATGATGGTGCTGGACAGCTATTTATCGGACTGATACCCTGCTCAAAAACCAGAATGGAGGTCAACGATGGCAGACAAAAGCAGTGTACCGTCCTGTACCAAATGTAGCCCCCTGTGGCAAAAGCAGGGGACTACGAATTGCTGGAGTGAACCAGGTCAGGGACCAGATCAGCCGGCACATTGCCCCGCGGCCATCAGCCCTGACATCATCAAAGAAACCTTCGCCCGATATGAAGGCGAAGATGAAGACGCAAAGCTTGCGCGGGTTGCTGCCCAGGTTGAAGGTTTGTGTTACCAGCCGGTTCCGGGAAGCGATGCAGTCAATGCGCGCTGGACACGCGTCGAAGACACCATTGCACTCGCCAAACTCATGGGATACCAGAAGATAGGGATTGCAACCTGTATTGGACTGCTGGATGAAAGTTCACGACTTGCGGACATTCTTGGCGCTCAGGGTCTGGACCCTGTTTCGGTCTGTTGCAAAGCCGGCAGCATCGATAAACTCGCTTTAGGCCTCAAAGAAGCAGAGAAGGTCCGGCCCGGCACATTCGAACCGGCCTGTAATCCGATTGCTCAAGCAGAGGTATTGAACCAACAACAAACCGACATGAACCTGATCGTGGGCTTGTGTGTTGGACATGACATGCTGTTTTCAAAACACTCCAAGGCACCGGTTTCAACGATTATCGTCAAAGACCGCGTCACTGGGCATAACCCGATAGCGGTTCTTTATGGACAAAATTTCTACTACAAACGTCTACAAAAGCAGCAGGTTATGCCGGACACCGAATAAAGCAATCAAATAAGAAAATATAACGGCAGATATACCACGGCACACCAAGAGTCTTTTTCAGGAATCCTGAAATCATTTGCCGCGTATATTTATGTGGAATATTCTTGACACAACTAATCAACTTTACCTATAGTTTTGTGACAAGAAAATCATGGAGGTATAATCGATGAAACTCTCAACCAAAAGCCGCTACGGCGTTCGTGCCATGTTCGATATGGCCTACCACGCAGGCACCCTACCTGCTCAAATCAAAGACATCTCCCGGCGACAACAAATCTCGCCCCGCTACCTAGAACAAATTTTTCAAGATCTAAAAAAAGCCGGGCTTCTCAACAGTCGGCGAGGTCCTCAGGGTGGCTACAGCCTCTCACGACCAGCCGACGAAATCACGGTTAAGGACATTGTCCTGGCTGCTGAGGGCGAACTGGAGTTGGTGAATTGCGTTAAGGGTCTGCGTAAAACAAAAGACACCACAGAAGATGCGGGCGAAGCCTGTCAGTTTGACAATCGTTGCGTCACCCAGCATATCTGGAGTGATGCCAGCAAAATTCTCGGTGACTATTTTTCGAGCCTGTCATTGAAAACACTTTGTGATCAAGCCAAGGAACTGGGGCTCGAAAAAGAGTTAGATCACCGATTCATGTACTTCATCTGATGGCGTCGCAAAAGATCCGATCTACAGCGTTGTCGTGTTTTTCTGGATCTTGACATACCTCAGTATGCCTGCGCCCCAGAAAATCCACTCCGCCTTGTATATCGAATTTTTGCTTAGCTATCGGTTGATGATTAAAAGTCCGAAAAAATCATCTGATGTGAAAGAACCAAATGTCTCTGAACGCTAAAATGGTCAAACTCCAGTCGTTGTTGTCAGAAATAGAACAGGCTGTGGTTGCCTTTTCCGGCGGGGTCGATTCAACCTTCCTGCTCAAGGTAGCCTGTGACTGCCTCGGAGCAAAAAATGTTATCGCTCTGACCGCGACCTCACCGACCTACCCCGACTTCGAATTTCAACAAGCCTGTGAGCTCGCTCAGGAGATCGGCGTAGAACAGATCGTAATCGAAAGTAACGAGCTTGAAATTCCCGGTTTTGCCGACAACCCACCCCGCCGTTGTTACCATTGCAAATACGAGTTATTCAGTCTCTGTCTTGAACAGGCTAAAACGCGCGGGTTTTCGACGGTTCTTGATGGGTCAAACCTGGACGATCTGGGTGATTATCGCCCCGGCCTCGATGCGGTGAAAGAATTACAGGTCCGCTCCCCTCTGCTCGAAGCAGGACTTGGCAAAGAGGATATCCGCGCATTGAGCCGAGAGCTCGGACTCAGGACCTGGGACAAACAAGCCTTTGCCTGTCTCTCCTCACGCTTCCCCTACGGAACCAAAATCACCGTCGAGCGCTTGCGTCAAATAGACAGCTGTGAGACATTTCTGCGTGAAAATGACTTCAAAAACTATCGTGTGCGTTACCACGATGACATTGCGCGCATTGAGGTTGCTCCCGATGAGATTAAAAGACTCTTCGATAACCAGTTGCGCGACAGATTGGTCGCAGCCTTCAAACAAGCGGGCTTCATCTTTGTGACTCTTGACCTCCAGGGTTACCGTACCGGCAGTATGAATGCCACCCTCCCCAAAAGCGAGTGAGGGAAGGGAGTCAGCGGTGAAGGGTAAAGCGCAAGAGTAGCCAACTCTTCGCCGAAGTGTCACAACTTACGATTACTCATCATATTCCAAACCCTCGGGAGGTGTCATGCCGAAGAACAGTGTCTTACTGGCCGTCTGCTTTGTCGGCGGGATATTTGGCGGACTCGCCTGCAGTGTCTTTATCTGGATGCTGGGCAACTGGGGAATTACCGCGCTGCTCAACGTACAGATCGCTCCCGAGTTGACTTCAGCCTGGCTCTATCCACGGCTGATATGGGGTGGAATCTGGGCCATTCCATATTTTCTTAGCGTTAGCGTTCCCCGCGCTCGACGCCGTTGGGTCCGCAAAGGCCTCTACGCCAGCCTGCTACCAACCCTCTATATGCTCTTTGTTGTGTTCCCTTATCACCTGGATAAGGAGCAGGCGGGGCTCGCTCTCGGGCTGCTGACCCCGGTTGTGGTCCTTGTCACCAATCTGGTTTGGGGCCTGTTTACCGGAATATTCACCAGACTCTTATGGGGACGCTGATGGTTGTCAGACTCTTCCCTTTGCTGCTTTTTCTACTCTTCAGCAGCAGTGTTTTTGCAGAATCGCGAAGCGGCAATGTCAGCTGGATCTACGATGGAGACACAATCAAGGTAGATGGTATCGGTAAGGTTCGGCTGATCGGCATCGATGCTCCTGAAAAAGAAGCTTCTTCACGCGATGATTATTATCAACGCCATTACCAGATCGACCCCGCCACCCTTCGTAAAATTGCTCGACAAGCTTTCAATTTCAATATTCAAGCGGTCAAGAACCGTAGAGTCATGCTTGAGTTCGATCACGAAAAGACCGATAGCTACGGACGTACTCTTGCTTATGTCATCCTCCCCAACGGACGCACACTGAATCAACTTCTTCTCGAAAAAGGTTTCGCTGCCGTTTATCGACGTTTCGATTTTCAGCGCAAGCATGATTTTTTGTTGGCAGAGAAATCTGCCCGTGACCGACAACAGGGGTTGTGGCATAAATAGATGTTAGCCGACAATTTTGAGCATCAGCCCAAAATCAACGCTTCTCTTCCTATCACATAAATTCATAAAATAAGAGGTACGTATTATGGAATCTCTGACTCAATTCACCCAGCTATTCGATCAAAGCTTTGCTGGTATCAGTTTTAGCCGCATGCTCCTGGCTGGCAGCGTGCTTTTCTTGACCCTGCTGTTGCGTAATCTCCTGGCACAACTGCTTGCTCGCACCCTGTTTGCAGCAGCACGACGCACTGCTGGCGAGATGGACGACCTCCTGCTTGATAAGCTAAAACGCCCTACGAGCTTCCTTGTTCTGATTGCAGGTCTCTGGCTTGCGGTATCGGTACTGGCGCTCCCCACTGAACCGATCAATCTAGCAGCGGGTGCTGAGGATGCAATTCGACTGCTCTTTATCATCAATATCGGCTGGTTCCTGTTCAACCTGATTGGGCTGTTAGATGCGTGGCTCGGCCATTGGGCCCAGAAGACCGAATCAACTCTCGATGACCATCTGCTCCCCTTTATCCGTAAAGGGTTGCGGGCCTTTGTCGTGGTGATGATTGCGCTGATGTTCGCCCAAACACTCGGCTACCCGATCTCGGGACTGCTGGCCTCTCTGGGGATTGGTGGCCTCGCTGTCGCCCTGGCAGCCAAGGACAGCTTGTCGAACGTCTTCGGGTCATTGATGATTATCCTCGATCGCCCTTTTCGGATAGGGGATTGGGTCAAGGCGGGAGATGTTGAAGGGACAGTGGAAGAGATCGGCTTCCGCTCAACCCGCATCCGTACTTTTGCCAAAACCCTGATCACCATCCCCAATAACACCCTCACTAACCTGGCGATTAATAATTTCAGTGAAATGCCGAAAAGGCGGATCAAGATGTCTGTCGGTATCAGCTACGCCACGACCACCGCCGAGATGCGTGATGCAGTGGAGAGAATCCGCAGTATGCTGCGTGCCCACCCCGCTATCGATCAAGAGTTCTTTCTGGTCAATTTTACCGATTTTGGTGCATCCAGCCTCGACATACTGGTTTACTGCTTCACCCGCACCACAGCATGGGGTGAATACCTTGAGGCTCGTCAGGACGTCTGTCTGAAAATTATGGACATTCTTGAAGAGATGGGACTGGAGATCGCCTTCCCAAGCCGCACCATCTACTTAAACAACCAACAAAAAGATGCGACTCACGACCTGCCCGGTTCATGAAGCTTTCCACATAGGTCCGCTTTACTTAAGAACCTGTAAGTATCTGTTTTTAAAGAGTTAGGCAAGATATTCGCAAACTTCCCTTAAAGGGACAGGTTGCAGGGCATTCTTGCAAAATAGCCGGTAAGAACGCGTTCTTTCCCCGCCATTTCGCCATACATTATTATTAGAGTTATTTTTAATCTTGATCCAGGAGTGCCAATAAATGGACAACATCGCAATGCAAGAGGGGATTCGAAAATTATTCTACCAATGCGATGAAGACGATGAAAAAATTTACACCGCCATCGAAGCCCTCGCTGAAAAACAGGGCGAGCGCGTTTACCACGAAGCACTGAACTATCTTTTTGCTAAAGATTTCAGTCTTTCTCAAGCGAGTCGCTATTGGCGCGAAGCCACGGCCTCAATCTCTAAGTCAAATGGCCACAATCAATCTTTCCGGGCTGTACTCCTGGATTATCTGCGCCAGAAAACCACCGAGCTAATAAATCCGCGTATTATCGAATCTCATGATCTCGAGGAAATTCGACTCTCTGCGATCACTGACGGACTCACCCGACTTTACAACCAAAGTTATTTCAAGCAACAGCTCCAGCAAGCCATTAAACTCGCCAACAGTGAAGCAGGCCAAACCTTCAGCATCATCATTTTTGACCTGGATCACTTCAAGCAGTTCAATGATCGCTGTGGCCATCTTCAGGGAGATCTGGCCCTTCGCCAGATCGGCGACATTTTACACAACAGCACGGGCGAACTCGATCTCCCTGCACGTTATGGCGGCGAAGAATTTGCCATTTTGTTGCCAGACTGCAATCTGGAAGAAGCCATTCCACTGGCCGAAAGAATTCGCGGAGCAATTGACACTGAAATCTTTACCGGACAGGAACGCCTCGATAATAACAATCTGACCATTAGCGGTGGAATAGCCTGCTACCCACAACACGGTCAAACGGCTGGCGAGCTGATTGAAGCTGCTGATCGTCGCCTATACGAGGCCAAAACAACCCGCAACGCGATTCTTCCGCGCCTTGATGACACGCGGTGTGCAAACCGTCATCAATTTCGTAATATTGTAGAAATCAGACTAGAAGACGGGCAGGCCTTCACCTCAGCCCTCTCCTCAGACATCAGCCATACCGGACTATCCCTCAAAAGCGATACTACTCCACAGATAGGCACCAAGGTTTTTTTGCGGTTTCGATATCCCTTCTGGCCCAAAACCCTTGAGACAACCGGGACCGTTCGTCATATCGGCGGGACTCCATCCGCGGGCGCATTCAAACTCGGCATCCAGTTCGACACCCCGCAGAATGATTTTTTCAAGAGCCTGCTGCCAGAGTCGATTCCACAGCCATAACCAAAAAGAGACCTCTGCAAGCGAGTGGCAAATTTGCTTATAAAAAAATGTCGACTTGCCAAAAGATCCTGCCTATTCTATTTATTCAAACAGCAACAGATAACACTTCAAATAAGGATACAAGATGTCAGCATCAGTCTGGATGGCAGATTTTCGTGCAGGGAATCGCGAGAACATGTTCAATAAATTTGAACGGCTACTCGAGCAGGCAGGTCTCTCTCAGGTCATCAGCACTGAAGATCTCAGCGCTATCAAAATTCACTTCGGCGAAAAAGGCGGTCACGCTTACATCCGCCCTGTATTCATCCGCACTGTTGTCGATGCCATTCGTGACCTCGGTGGCAAACCGTTTCTGACTGACAGTTGCACCCTCTATCCAGGACATCGCAAAGAAGCTGTTTCGGCACTCAACTGTGGCATTGAGAATGGTTTTGCCTACGCGGTTGTCGGCGCACCACTCATCATGTGCGACGGATTGCGCGGTCACTCATCGCGTCGCATACCAATCGCCGGGGAACTGTTACAGAGTGCAGATATCGGTATCGAAATTCTCGAAGCAGACAACCTGATTGCCGTCAGTCATTTCAAATGTCATGAGCTGACCGGCCTTGGCGGCACAATCAAAAATCTGGCCATGGGCTGCTCAAGCCGTGAAGGAAAACTCGAACAACACTCATCCGTCGCTCCGGTTGTCGCCGAAAAGATCTGTACCCGCTGTGGTGCCTGCCTCCCCGGTTGCGCTCATGGAGCTATCGAAATTGGCTCCGATGCCGCCATCGTCGATCCACAACTCTGCACCGGTTGCGGACGCTGCATCAGCCTTTGTCCGACCAAGGCAATGCAGATTCAATGGAATGAGGAATCGGGCAAGGTCATGCGCAAAATGGCCGAATACGCATTGGCAGCACTCGATGGCAAGCAAGGGAAAAAACTCTTCATCAACTTCATCACCCAGGTCAGTCCGTCCTGCGACTGTTATGGCCACTCAGATGCCGCGATTGTTCCCGACATCGGCATTCTGGCATCCAGCGATCCCGTCGCTCTCGACCAGGCCTGTGCCGACCTGGTGAACCAGGCCCAGGGTCTTCCCGGCACGGCGTTAAGTAGTGGTCACGAACCAGGTGGCGACAAGTTCCGCGGTGTTCACCCCCAGATCGACTGGGAGATCACCCTCGAGCATGGAGAGAAGATCGGGTTGGGAACACGTCAATATGAATTGAAGAGATTGGAACCGAAAGGGAAAGATTGGTGACAAACCGCTACCAGGAGTGCGCCCGAGATAACCGCCCCACCACCCCCGGGTGACGCAGCCGTAACGCAATAGACTTATGCGGAATTCAAGCAGGATCGGCGGGTTGCGCCCCGCCAGACGCCCAAGCTTTTGTCCGCGCAAAAGTTTGGATCAAAACGCGCCCCGAACTCCTTGCCGCCTGTGGCGGTTCCCTTCACGTCATGCCGATTTTGAGCTCACTCAGAAACTCGCCTGCGGCTCAGACATCTTCGCTCGAATTCCTCAAAATCTCTATGCCGTTACGGCGGCGTCACACGGGGGTGGTTTTGTTGGCGGAAGAATCAAGTTTGAGGGCGATTTTCGCTATTTGCTCCACGCCCAGTTCTCCGCGAAAACCATGCAGCGGTAAAAGATAGAATGAATCTTCATAACGCCGGATCCCTACCGCGCGATAGGGGATGGCAAAGGCCGCG
This sequence comes from Deltaproteobacteria bacterium, assembly GCA_024280485.1. Lineage (GTDB taxonomy): Bacteria > Desulfobacterota > Desulfuromonadia > Desulfuromonadales > Geopsychrobacteraceae > Geopsychrobacter. Next base: position 32,744 of record JAJRQB010000014.1, on the reverse strand, counting down.
GTCAACCCGAGAATCAACAAAACCGACGCGATCCAGACAAGCACTTCCCCCGGATCTTTCGAGAGTTGAAAACCGGTAGACCACATCCCGAACTTGTCACGTGAATAAGCCGTCTGATAAATCGACACCCCGCGCCAGGTCAGGGGTTCATTGACACGAATCGTCCCCTTCTTAACGACTTGACCATGTTCAAGAATCACAACGTCGCTCTCCATCTGTTTCAGTATTGGGTCACGAAATTGTACATTCTTGACCTGAAATCCGGGATTATTCAACAGACCGAAGCGTTCATCATCTGCAAGCACCAGATAATCATCAATATATTTACCTTGCCGAAAGATCCCAAGAGTCAGCACCTTTTCGTCTGGATTGAAGCGCTTTACCAGCAACTTCCAGCGGCCACCGGCCAGATCTAGCGATTCGCCCTCAAGCCCGGTAAAGGTTGTAATCTTTACCCCTTCCGCCGGGTCAACCAGATCGAAGCGGAGGGTGATCGGATAATACTGAAGCTCGAAACGATCGACACGCATGGTAAAGCCGAGCTGCTTGTCACTCTCGCTGTCCCAGTCAAAGTAACTGCGGTTCTCGTCATTTAAATAGGTGTTAATTGTACCGACAAAGCCGGTCTCTCCGAGAATGGCGCCAAGCATGATCACCAGCAAACTACAGTGAACCAGAGTCGAGCCCCAACGTCCGGTACGACCCCGCCTGGCCCATAACCGGTTCCCGGTTAGATCTCCACGATAACCAAGTTTTTTAAGCGCTGATTGTAAACTATCAAGAGAAGAGTTCTGCAGCGGAAGCGCCGAATCTGGTAACCGCGCTAGCTGCTCATCAAAGCGACGTCGATCATGCAGATTTCGGCCAATAGTACGGATGGTACAAACCAGCAGGTTCACCGCCAACAGAAACAACAGCGCCCGGAACCATGGGGTCTGGTAAAAAACCTCATAGCGGCCCATATCGGGTTTGATCACCGTAGCAGGGATCGCGACCACCGCCATTCCCAGCAACAAGGAGATGGTCAGTTTAACAGAACTGAAAAAACGCCAAAGAAACAAAATTTAGGACCTTATAGATTATAAAACTGAGAGAGTTTAAAGAGGTAAATCGCCTGTCCAGCTCTTCTTTTCAATAAAATCGTCAGCTGAGACAGGGCGGCACGAGCGTCAAGGGATCGATACCTTTTCTCCTTCAGTGCCGACCATATTTAAACCTTAATATTCGAGCAGATCCTAACAGAAGGGCCAGTTTACGTCATTATATTTATCCCCGCTGCGATAGACAAATCCCGGAACTACAATCAATCCTCGACAATGGTCTCCCCAACCAATAAAATGCGAAAATATTTTTAATGTCATCGATGCTGGCAGGAAAACTCCACAGGAGAAACAAATGAAATTTCTGACAATCCTACTCATTATTCTCAGTCTCACAGGCTGCCAATCTCAAACCACTGAGGAACAGGAGCAGACTCCAAAAGTTGAAGCACCCGAGCAAGTTGAAGATGCAGTAAAAGAACCCCAAAACATCCCTGAAAGCAGCGTAGCGGAAGAGCAGACGCCCCCGACACCTCCCCTGTACGAAGACTTTCAGGCAACCCCACAAATCTCTCTCTTTCCACGCGCAGGGTCCTTCCAGCCTGAAGCTGACGATGGAAAAGGGTTTCAGTTCTGGCTGACATATATAGATCATCTGACACGGACCTCGGGCCCGGTCCAAACAGGGACCGAAACGGAACCCAACACCTCCTTCGGCTATCGTGCAATTAAAGGGCTCGATTCGATCGGCGTCTTCTCACCAATAGCCGTCAGCCCCGCTACCAGCTATGAAGTCAAGGCACTCATGAGCTGCGACCTCATTGAAGAGGCAAGCGCCGGTATCGGTGTTCTTGAATTCAAAGAATTTCTCTGGAGAGGGGAACAATTTTCAGAAACTCTGGCCAAAGAGCATCAGGTTGGTACCCAACAAGGGATCAAGCTAAGCGGCAAAATCGAGAAACAGGTGCAAAGCTTTACTTTTACCACTGGTCCTCAAACAAGAATGATTCACCTGGTCTTCTTCCGCGACGGCGCACAGGATCGCAACCCGGTCGTTATTGATGATATTGAAATTAAAGAGATCGGCGCTGAACGTTAGGCATCAGGCGCTGGGGTAAGGTCGAACAAACTGAGGCGAGAAGTTAGAGGTAAGAACAATCTATCCTCTCCCGTGTGACGCCGCCGGAATGGAACAGAGAATTTGAGGAATTCGAGCGAGGATGTCTGAGCCGCAGGCGAGTTTTCGAGTGAGCTCAAAATCGGTGTGCAATGAAGGGAACCGCCACAGGCGGCAAGGAGGTCGGGGCGCGTTTTGATCCAACCTTTTGCGCGGACAAAAGATTGGGAGCTTGTCGGGGCGCAACCCGACGGTCATGCCTTTGCCTGATCGCGCTTAAATCTTAAAGCCCTGTACACAGCAAGCGAAGTGCGCTTACCACATCTCTTCAACCAACATATCGATGCCTGACAACGACTTTCCGGTCCTGATTCTGATCGAACTGTCCTGGCTCCCTGTATATCGGCCATAAAGTTCCCCCGGCCCAGGGGCACCACCCAGTTTGTTGCGCGCCGCCAGGAAATATGTCCCCCCTTTAGGGAAGCTCAGCACATACTCCCCCTTGGCGTTCGACGGTTGCGAGACATAGAGTGGTCGATTCAGCATCATATCATCGCTGTAGAGCAGAACCCGTACGCCTGCGACCGGTGAGCCCACCGCGTTCAAAATACGTCCTTGCACACTGGTTTGACCAAACATAGTCGCCGCCAAACGTTCAATTTTTTGCGGCACTTCAACCATGTCAATGCCGATGCGCGCGATTTCTCCATCCTTGAGAACCAAAGGATTCCCCGCGTAATAACCAAAAAAATCTCCAGCCTTTAAGGGCCCGGAATACTGACCGCTATTACGTTTTCGGGCGACCAGATAATAGGTACCGGCCCCCAGTGGAACCTCAAAGTAACCTCTCTCGTCAGAGGGAACACTCATCCCGAAGCCCATCCCTTTCAACTGAGTATTCAGGTCGGTATAAACAGCCAAGACGACTCCGGAGAGAGGTTTTCCATTCAGACTGGACAGACCGAACGCCCCAGTCTCAACAAAGGGTTCGTCTGCGGGGAGCTTTGGCTTCTTTAGAGATAGATTCAGCTTAAGATCAGAAAATCCACTCTTGGCCACAGTCACGGGGTTACGACCGTAATAACCGAAATAGGATTCACCTTCAGCGATGAAGTAATACTCGCCAGGATCAACCTTGAGAGAAAAGGATCCATCGGCTGCAGAAGGCGCTGATAGATAGGGAGCAATGCCAGTAAAGCTGATTGACGTCATAGGCCAGGCGCTTATTTTAATCCCGGATTTTCCGTCACTATTGACAGCGACCTTACCTGAAACAGGGCTCTGTCCAGCATAGGAAACCGAAACAAACAATAGTAATATGCTCAACAACAAAAATGATCGACGCATAGAATCTTAATCCTCCCCAAAAACACGTATTTGAGCTGGCATTTTAGCACAAACGACAAAAGGCCGGGAAAACCCGACCTTAAGTCATTTCAAGCTGTTTTTCTGCCTTAGCAGGGGTGAACGTTGCTGCTACCCACGACCTTAGGCTTCATGTACTTTTTCATCTTTGCCTCCCTGTTATGCGGTTATTAGTTCTACCGTTGTCATTCGGTTATAAAACGGAATCCAGATTGAAAGTCTACTTCTTTTCACGGCAGATTTCCACTATTCTGTTGAAATTATACCGACAGTCGTTGATTATGCAAAATATAAACCAGTCAATCAATAAATCAGAACTTACACTTCTATTTATATAAAAGAGGGGGGGACATGAAGAAGGATCCATTCATCCATCATGGCGGCCGTTTCCAGGTCACCGGCAGCTGCCACGAACTTCGGCTTGAAGACAATTCTGGACTCCTGATCGACTGTGGTCTTAGTCAGGGAACAGATCAGAGTCCTCCCGAGATCGACTTCGCTGTCGAGCATCTACGTGCACTGGTCCTTACCCACGTGCATATTGATCACTGTGGAAGATTGCCCTATCTGTTGGCCGCTGGTTTCAAAGGGCCGATCTACTGCAGTCAGCCCTCCGCGATTCTGCTGCCCGAAGTCCTAGAAGACGCGATCCGCATCGCTATCACCCGTAAGCAGCCGCTGATCGACCAGTTACTGCGCAAGATCAAAAAACAACTCGTGCCGCTAGCCTACGGCCAATGGCATCATATAGCTGGAAAATCTGCACTCAAAATACGCCTGCAACCAGCCGGGCACATCCTCGGATCGGCTTTTGTCGAGTGCGATGCTGTGACCACTGCAGGGCTGAAAAGGATTATCTTCTCCGGGGATCTCGGCGCACCCTATGCGCCACTACTCCCCGCACCCAAACCAGCCTACCGTGCCGATCTGGTTGTTCTTGAAAGCACCTACGGAAATCGCCAACATCAGGGCCGCAAGGAACGCCGAGAGCGACTGCAACAGATTACCGAACGGGCGCTGGCCTACCGGGGTGCGATTCTGATACCCGCCTTTTCGATCGGCCGCACCCAGGAACTACTCTACGAGCTCGAAGAGATCATTCACCGCAACCAAGATCAACTTGCACGGCGCAATCTTCCCTGGCAAGAGCTAGAGATCATTGTCGATTCACCGTTGGCCAGTCGCTTCAACAAACTCTACCGTAAGCTGCGTCCCTTCTGGGATGCCGAGGCACAAAAGAGACTTCGCTCCGGCCGCCATCCTTTGAACTTCGAGCAGTTGACCACCATCGACAGCCATCGGGATCATCTTCAAACCGTCGACTACCTGCAACGACGGGGTCATCCATGCGTGGTGATCGCAGCTTCCGGGATGTGCAGCGGGGGACGGATTGTCAACTACCTCAAAGCCCTGCTTGGCGATTCAAGAACCGATGTCCTGTTCAGCGGATATCAGGCCTCGGGAACACCAGGGCGAGATATTCAACAGTACGGCCCACAAGGTGGCTATGTCTATCTCGATGGGCAAAAGATCGATATCCACGCACAGGTTCATAATCTCAGTGGTTATTCTGCTCATGCTGACCAGCAGAACCTCTATAATTTCATCAAACGGATGAGAATAAGGCCCGCACATATCCGTCTTGTTCATGGTGAGGGGAATGCACAACGGGAGCTGGCTGAAAGATTTCGTAGAATGGGAATCGAGGTTGATTGAATTGAACTGAATCCAACCTACACCCTAAACTTTCAACAACTAAACACTTCATTCTTAAGTACTGGAACCTTCATGAAATGCTATGGTAGACTTTTAGCTGCTTGGCCATTACCAATGGAGCGCCGCATGAACCAACTGATTGAAAACCACCGTCAGCAGATACGCGACCTTGCCAGTGCCAGTGGGGCAAAAAATATCAAACTGTTCGGATCGATGGTGAGAGATGATGCCAGCCCAACAAGCGATGTCGATTTTCTGGTTGAAATGGAAAAAGGACAGTCAGCCTTCGCCCTTGGAAGTCTTCTTATGGACCTTCAGGACCTACTCGGCAGACGGGTAGATCTTGTCACCCCCGGCTCCCTGCATAGTGCCATCCGCGACAAAATCCTCAATGAGGCAAAAGAACTGTGACCTCGACTGATCGTGACCAGACCTACATACTTCATATGCTGGAGTGTATCGAGCGGATAAGAGCTTATTCGGAGATGCAGCATGAAAAGACTCGTTGGTCCAGGATGCAGTACTTCGGGTAATGCAGACTATGGCTTAATCAAGTAAGCATCTTTCAGAAAAAGCTAAATCATTACACCCAGAGATCAACTGGTGAGGTATCGCCGGTTTTCGCAACATCCTTGTCCATGAATATCTCGGTGGCATCGATATCGAACTTGTCTAGCAGGTCATAGAAACTGAATTGCTGCCGCTCGAAGCTGCGTTGATTGACCTTAAAAGCTGATTTTTTGCCTCGCGGTTGAATGCTTTTAGAGCTTAAATGCTTCTTTCTGGCACGACCCCAAGTCTTCTGCTAGAATCCACGGAGGAGGCTGACATGAGCGCAAATGAAATATTCAAAATTATCCGCCAAAACAAAGTAAAACTGAGCCAATTCGGCGTTCAACAAATAGGCCTCTTCGGTTCTCAATCTCGCGGTGATGCAACAGCAGAAAGTGACCTCGATTTTCTCGTCGAGTTTGTCCATGGACAAAAAAATTATGACAACTATATTGACCTTTGTTTTTTTCTCGAAGATTTGTTCCATAAAAAAGTTGATCTATTAACCCCTGAATCCCTCAGCCCTCATCTCAAAGAGCAAATCCTGCGTGAAGTCCAGTATGAAACCATCCACTAATTATCTTCATCACATCCTGGACGAGACGTATTTTCTTATTGAAAACTCGGCAGGTATCAACTTTGACCAACTTCAGCGTGACCCTGTTTTACAGCGGGCATTTATCCGCAGCCTTGAAATCATCGGTGAAGCGGTTAAAAACATCCCGATAGATCTGCAAGAGAACTACCCAGACGTCGAATGGAGAAAGATGGCCGCGACCAGGAATAGATTGATTCACGGCTACTTCAGCGTCGATTTTGAACTAGTCTGGGATATCATCACGAACAAGATTCCCGCCTTGCACCAGCAGATCGAACACATTTTACGCCAAGAAAAAAGTTAGACAACCACTCCTCACAGCAGGCACCACATTTAGTCCACCGCAATCCCCGCCAACAGCTTCTCAAATTTCGACCCTGTCCTGCGGGTGTTTAAAAAAACATCGAACAGCCTGATTTTGCCAAGGGGAACACGGGGGAAGTCCAAACCTTGCAAGCTGTCGGTATTCGGACCATAACGAATATTTGGAAGTTTGAGACCAGAGGTTGGGACACATGAGAACTCAGTATCATAGCAATGTGCCGAAAAAAAGCAGAAATCTGGGCCATACATCCGAGATTGCAGTCAGTTTATGGATAGTCCGGACGCCTCCCATAAACAAGCCTTCCCCATATGACGCTGGCTGAATGTTTCTGACTCAGCTCAAAAGGCGCGCGGACATTGACACCACCAAAACCAATCGTTATGATTATAAATGATTAAAGGAGATTAGATTATGAATACCAAAGTGATCACCGCACATGTTCCATTGCCCCTTGCCCAAAAAGTTGACCAGATGGCAGCCCACCTGGATCGCTCACGGGGCTGGATCATAAAACAAGCACTGACCGACTGGGTGGATCTCGAAGAAGAACGCAACCGCCTGACCTTGGAAGCACTGGCAGATGTCGATACCGGTCGTGTCATTGATCAGCAGGCCGTGCAAGAATGGGCGAACAGTCTCGGTAGCGACCAACCACTCAACCTTCCTCGCTAATGCAGCTGAAATGGACCAGCAAGGGCCTGTCAGACCTGGCACGCCTCTATGAATTCCTGGCACCGGTCAACGAGCAGGCGGCAGCACAAACCGTGCAAGCCCTGGCCGCGGCACCAACCCGCCTTCTGAAGCATCCAAACCTCGGTGAAAAGCTGGAGACATTCCATCCTCGTCACGTACGGCGCATCCTTGTCGGTCACTATGAAATTCGTTACGAAATTCAGCAATCAACTATCTATGTATTGAGACTCTGGCATACCCGACAAGAACGCTAGGAGGCTGTCCGAGAATAGAAGAACCTGCTCCGAAAACGCCTGCTCGCCCATATCCCCGCATCTTTTCGACAAATAGCGGTGCTATTTGCTCTCAAACTTGCGAAAATCTGTCCTCAATCAGTCGATTTCTCGCTACGGCCCCTATTCTCGGACAGTCTCCTAGTAACCTTGAGGACCCACCACAGCATTCTCTCCGGGATGTTCAAGTCTTCATTTTTGCTGTTTCACAAGTAATCAGACGACTGACCGTCGAATAATGCAGCCCAAGATGATCAGCCACAGCCTTTTGTGAATAACCGTAACGCTCGACCGCCTCGACCATTTTTTCGTTACGTATTTTTTTCGAGGTTGCTATTTCCTCGGCGAAGGAGATCTCAAAACTTGACGGAAGTGCAGTAACCGCACATAATGTCATTGACATTAAACACAGAAACGGAGGTCTTTATGTCTCAAGTCACGGCACGGCTCCCCGATGAAGTAGTGCTGGCACTTGATCGTGCTGCACAAACCTTGCACCGCTCCAGAGCCGACATTATTCGCCAAGCCATCGAAGCCTACATCGAAGATTTTGATGATATCTATGTAGCGATAGAGCGACTACGCGACCCGTTAGACGAAAGCATCGACTGGCAGGAGGCACGCCGTGCCCTACTCGCTCAAGATTAAACGAAGCGCTCTCAAAGAAATTCAAAAGCTCGACAAAACAAATCGCAAACGCCTGATTGAGGCCATAGACAACCTTGCGGGCAATCCACATGTCGGCAAACTACTCAAAGGCGACCTTTCCGGGTTACGACGAATTCGCGTTGGCTCTTTTCGCGTTATCTATGAAATCAACGAAGGAGAAATTTTGGTGCTTGTCCTTCGTATTGCTCATCGTAAAAAGGCCTATCGCTAGAGTTGTCAACATAACTGAAGTTGAGATAAAGATCGGGTCACATTACTAATGTGTCCCCGATCTCCAGACAGACCATCCATTCTTGCTTACCGCCTTCTCCGTGGCACCCCGTGTGTCCCGTGGCTGAAAACTTTTGACCTTCAAATCTTAGTTAGCCACGGGGAACACGGAGGAAAACATAAACTTTTCACGGGGATAAGCCAAAAGCAATCCTGACAGACCATCCATTTTTGCTTTACGCCTTCCCCGTGGCTGAAGGCTTTTGATCCTGAATCCATTGTTAGCCACTCAAATTGCAGAGAAATTTCGCGAAATGAGGATTGACGATGACTGAAGCTATCAACCAAAGTTTAGGAGGGCTCTATTTTGCATCATAGCTACATCCATGAGCCTGCAACCGAGCCAAAACCTGTTCTCAAATTTCCAAATTTTCACTTCAGCTCGATTAGTCCGACAGTCTCCTGGAGATCTCGTCTGTAAATTCTCTAGTTTCTATTTCACTGAATCATTACATAAGATATGATTCCAGCTGCACCACATACTGTCAGTCTTAAATGAGTTCTGACGCTTCATCAATCTATCCGTCACAGCAGACAGGGAAATCAATGATTAACCGCTTACTTCTTTTTTGCATCCTTATCTTCACTCCCCTTACAGCCGTTGCAGAAAAACCTTTCCAGCTGTTATTCACTGATCCAGTAATCAGTCACAAGGTAGAAGCCGATACCGAAGCCCTCTTTTACTGGCGCGAGCTAGCTGATTCAAGGCCGTCTTTGATATTGCTATCGAGTAGTCCTCTGCTGCAACCCGTCCCTGACCCCGCCAAGCAGAAGGCACGAAAACTCATAGAGAATGCCAGTCTCGATAAAATTCGCGAAAGAGCGGTCGACCCGGTCAGCGACCCACTGCTCTTTCCTGGGTCATCACTGACAATGGCCCTTGACCTTGACTGGTTTTCCGAAGTCCTCTGGATTGTACCCATCAAACCGGAAACCAGCTTCCCGACCTTAGCGCAATTCATTCAATCGGTTGAGAACTCCCCTCTTGAGGAACTGCTCGATCTGGAGAACCTGACACTGGAGAAGCAATGCATCTCCTCAAAGATCAAGAACATCCCGATTCGCATCTGCTCACTAGCCGATCCGATTGAAGTCACTCAGCCCGCAATTTTCCATGCTGAATTGAGCTACTTCCAGGGTTTGCACATAAACCCGATTAAAACACCAATTTTCCAAACCCTGCTTGAGCAAGCCGCCAGTATCCGGGATCAAAAATGGCCGATTAAAATGGCGACCCTCTCTTCAGGCAATGTCCAGGGGTCAATTTCGCTTGACGTGCGATTTCTGACTGACAGCCTGATGCAGCTGATCGATAATCCACAATCCCTGAATGAGGAGACTGAACAATTAGGGAGTGGAATTGACAGCGCCCTCTACACCGAAAGTATGTTCCTTTCAGCAGGAGCTCACGACATCTTCCTCAGCCTGAAAAAGAACTATCCAGACAACCCGCACTTGAATTACCTGCTCTACAAGTCTTACAGCCGCACAAAAAATGGCGGTATGGCGCTCAAATCTTTGTCTGAAGCGGTTGCTTCAGACCCAGTCTATGCACTGGAATATTTCATACTTCATGATCGTGCACGTGAAAAGGGGCAGCCAACAGCCGCTCTTGCCATGCTCAACCATGCGGAGACCGCCTTCCCAGACAACCCGTTTATAAAATGGTAGACCGCCAACTTCCTCGCCTCATCAAAGCATCAGAAAATGGCCCTGCCTTATATTGAAAAACTTCAGGAGATGACCTGGTCGAAGATCTACTATCCAGATGTCCACGACCAGTTTAAGAAAATTGAAAAATCAATTCAAAGCTCTACTAAAATTTCAGAAGAGATGCCAACAACTAACACTCCATCTGCTGATGGCACTGATTGAATGATCATCTAAGACCCGTATGAGGCAGAGTTCCCGGTCGTTATTCACATTATCCTGACAGTCTATCCCCCTCACCCTGACCCTCTCCTTTAGGCCCCGTGGGTCCTCATGGAGAGGGTAAAAACAAATCAATATTATGATATTTGCACCAGGCTTCTCCTTCTCCATAAGGGAGAAGGTGGTAAAAGGCCGGATGAGGGGGAAGTCTCGTCCGCCTGTATTTAATAATCAGCTTCCTGTTCACATATCCAAAACTAAAAGACAAAAAAGGCAGAGGCCGGGAAATCCCGACCTCTGCCTTTTTATTATTTATTCACTGTTCTGATCAGCAGGGATGAACGTTGCTGCTGCCGATCACTCTGGGTTTGCTGTAGCGTTTCATATTCATATCTCCTTCACGATTTAGAGTAAGTTATTACCAAGGTGTTACGTTGTTCCAACCGGAACCAGTACCCCCTTGAGTCGAATCACCAACCCGGTGACAGTTCTGCGCGGAGGTTGCCTGCGAGTAAGTCATGCCATCATTATCAACACTTGCACTGTCACCAGACCCGCCACTTGTCCCAGCTATCACATCTACATCAGGAGCCCCCTGATCATCCCAGTCATTATGCTTGGTGTCGAGACAGTTGGTGATCATCAACCGCGGCAGACGCGAGGCATGCGGATTGTGACACTTGGAGCAGGAGAACTTATGGTAACCGATTTCAGTCGGATTTGATGAAGCGATGATCGCCCCCCAGTTATAATCAGCACGGCTGTACCGATTTAGTGTGGGGGGTGCAAGATCAAACCCGTCACCACTATCGCCAGTGTTGTTACGGAAACCATATCCACGCGTAGAGTTGTTATCACCTATATGATTATAGGCCATTGCCGGGCTACCAGAGCTTATCCCGTTTCCTGTACCAAATGACGGAGTCACTGTGGTTCGGTCAGTATGAGTAAAGATATTGGCTGCGCCGCTACCATCACCACCCATCACCGCATTGGCATGGCCGTTACTACCGACCCAGTCAGTACTATCGGTACCGAACTTATTCAGGGTGTTGATCTCGGTAGCAGTCCAAGCACCATCACCACTACCGTGACAGAGTTCACAGAGACCAGCTGAATCATCCGCAGACCAAGTGCTGGTCGGATAATTATTATTCTGATCGATCTGGTAACCACCCAACTCAACATACTCCGTTCCACCGCGTGGTACGTCTCCAAAGCTATTGGTCGTCCAGCTATCACCAGCCTGCGGGGCACCGTCTTCACGATAAGGATTCCCCTTCCAGGTGCCGCGCAGATATGGAGCACCATTCTGGGCAGTCACAGTAGCTTCCTTGATGAAAGTGGTGTTGTGTACATCGTGACAGTAGGAACAGCGGATCTGACCGACAGTATCCGGGTTGGTAGCCGTTGTATTTCCGGTCGTTGTTGGCCCATTCCATGGAGCACCCTGCGGGTTGGCAGTATGGGTTGATGCAATTGCTCCATCTTTGTAGCCGAACTTAAGCGTTCCACTTCTCCAGGCAGCACCGATCCAGTTGACGTTACCATTGCCACCATCCAGGGTTCCGTAGTCGTAACCGATACTTCCAGTATTAGCCTTGTCATTTATGCCGAATTCACCGTCAACACCCTGGGTAGCGTGGCAACTCCAGCAGATCTCGGCTTCGGTGGTAAACAGCGGAGTCACGAGATCGACATCCTTGTTAACAGTTCCACCGAGGTAGATACCACCATGATCCGGGTAGTTGATGCCAACGGTCGCGTTCTCTGGAATGAATACATCACCAGCATGGAAACCGTGACACTTCTGGCATTGTGCGGTCCAGTCCGTACCGGCACTGAAGGTATCGCCACTGGTCGCCTTTAAGTGAGAACCGTAACCCTCACCCGTGAAACTGGAATTATTTGATGGCCAGACAACGGTTGGACCGCTACCGCCAGAGCTGTGACAGCCGTCACAGCTCCCGGCACCGAAGTCACCATAGTTCACAGTCCAAGCTGAATCAGCAAGGTTGTGCCCAGTATTCCCTGCACCGCTATGGCAAGCCAAGGCACAGTTCCAGGTTGCCTCTTGATAGCCAGCACCAACGGTAGAAGGGCCGTTCATAGTGATGTGTTCGTCACCGTGTCCGCCATGGGCGAAATCCGAAGCACCACGCCATGTCGCATTATAGGCAGCGTCTTTATCGGCTGAGCTGTTGAAACCGTGACAGGTCTTACACCCTGAGTGATCTGATTGAACTTCCCCTGGGTTGGCATCGCCGTCCCAGTTCGTTTCGTGGTTGAACGCCAGACCGGTCCGCCAGTTACCAAAGAGACCGTGACAGGTCTCACACTCGGTGCCGTTACTCGCAGTTGCCTTGGTCTTATCGTTCAAACGTGCCCAGTCCCCACCGTCACTATGACAGCTGACCGCACAGGTCGCGGAGGTGACGCCGGCTATGAAATTATCAACCGCGTCAAGTGCCGGGGTGTCGAGCCCGGTGAAGTGATTACTTGGCTGACCAGCGTGACATTCAGTACAGGCTAGATCAACACCATGGTTCTTGCTCGAGATACTGGTGGTGATAGCGTGCATGCCAGTCGATGGGCTGTTGTATTCGGTCGGAGTTGCCTCAATCTTGTGGCAGCTCAGACAGTCAGTGTCCGGGTTGATGGTGGCAGAAGGCCAGCTCGGTGTAGTTTGTCCACCGTGGCAGCTGACGTTGGAACATTGGTTGCCGCCAAAGCCAGGGGTACCGGCCGACTGATCATCGTAGGTGGTGCCGAAGGCGACGTTAACAGTGCCGTTTGCATGAAGAGCACTGGTGCCGTTGTGGCAGGTATCGCAGGCCGCACGCACAGTCGCTTCGTTGGTCTGATCGAGGATGGTAATTCCCAGCACCGCGAAGTGAGCGTCGTGAGCTCCAGTCGCGGGCCAAGGTTTGTCGGCCGCACCGGCATTATGGCAGCTACCGCAATCGGTGGAACCAGTATCCCAATTCGGCGTGGAGCCGAAGTGGCAGCTGATGTTGGCGCAGGTGGCATCGGTATTGGCCGGAGCCAGACTGCTGATGATGCCGGTGGTGTTGCCATTGTAGGTCGCAACGGCTCCAGTGTTTGGCAGCGTACTAACATCCCAGGTCACAGTGCCACTAACATGGTCAACAGGGGCAGTGGTTCCTGCGGCATAGCCTGCACCGTGACATTCGGAGCAATCACGGTTAAGCGTTCCGACGTGAGTCGCATGGCTGGTGCTGGAAGGTGGAGCGCCCTGAGTGGCACCGTGGCAATCACCGCAGTTGACCGCGCCGTTCCAGGCTGGAGCAGCGCCACCGATGGTTCCGCCGTGACAGTAGGTTGCAGTACAGTTCAGGCCGCCGGTGCCAGCACCGCCGTTATAGTTAACGCCGATCTGACCGGAGTAGGTCCCCGAAGTATTAGCAAATGCGTTGAAGTTGATATTGATATCACCGCCGTTCGGCATGACCGAGTTGGTATGACAGGTCTCGCAGCTGTATGCGAGGTTGACATCATTAACGTGGCGATCATGAGCACCCGGAGTAATACTGCCGGTGACGTCGGTATGAGTCAGGCCTGTGCTGGTGCTACCATCAACATCAGAGGTTGTCGGTGGATTACCATGACAGGAGTCACAAGCTGTCGGCAAGAAGCCCGACTTGTGATTGTGACATTCCATGCAATCTTTTTGATTCTGGTGGGTTAAGTCCGCACCGGTATTATTCGCAACGTCAGAGTTGTGATACTTGTTCAGGCTGTGACAGTTTTCGCAGACCTTGACCGAATCGGTATGACTATCTGAATCATCGCCATAACCCGTAGAGGCTGGGTTATTAAGCTCGTCCGTCGTGGTGAAGGTCACGGTGTCGGTACCGGGGAAGTTATCTGTTCCATTTGGTGCCGTGATCGCCAGCTTGATCCGCTTGATATTGGTAGTTGTTTCGGTATGGCAGGTGTCGCAGTCAAACGCACCATACTTACCACCGGCCAAGCCCCAGCTTCCGCTCCACTTGGAGGACCCGGTTGTCGCGGCGTTATGCAGCATCTGAACCGACGGAATAACGTCGGTCACAACATAGACGATGTCCGCACCGGAGGCGACCCAGCCAGGACCGGCAACCGTACCATCGCCATCGATCAGAGTGACGCGCACCTGATACTTGCCCATATTGGTTAGATTGATAATCTGATAACTGTATGGGCTGGCCATATGTCCCATATTCGAGGTTGTATTGGTGAATGTGGTGCCGTCGCAGGTCGACACTGCGTCACCGCAAAGTTCCCACTCGATCACCGCATCATTGTTGTTAGTCGTATCCCCGCCGTAAAGAGCCGAGACACTGATAAAGGAGTCCCCGGAATTTACAGTGACAGCTCCACCGGTGGTTTGAAGAACCTCATTCAGAGTATCCAGCGCGGCGGTGGTACCAAAGGTTGTCTCTACAGCATCGCCGTTAGCAGCCTTAATATCGAAGGTGTAGGTGGTCGCCAGCGCAAGACCGGTAACGGTCTTGGTTCCCCAGGCGGCCTTGGTCTGCAAGGCAGCGGCGGCGCTGACCGAACCGTTCGGCTGTACGTGCTGATTGGTGAAAACCCCGCCGTTGATACGGATGGCGTAGGTGGTAGCAGTGGAGTTAGCGTCGGCGCCAATTGTTACATTCAAAGTATTTGAGTTTGCACCATTGACAGTCGCTGCCCCCGGCGTAACCGCCAAAGTATAAGGAGCAGTGGTGGTAGCAGAGCTGACGCCAGTGCCGGTAGCATTGGTGGCAGCAACATTGAACTGATAGGCAACGTTCGGGCTCAGGCTTCCAACCGTCTCAGGGCTGGTTGCCGGATTAACCACTGCACCACCAACACGGGTCAGTGCGTAGGTGACGGCTTGGACACCACTGGCAGCGGTCCAGCTGACATCGACCGAGCTGCTGGTCGCATTAGCGTAGGTCGGATTACCCGGAGCACCCGGTAAGGTGGTCGCAGTGTTGCTGCCAATCGGGCCATCGCAGCTGGCAGTACCGACACCGTTAACATTGAACGTGTACGCGGTGTTGGAATTAAGGGTATTGACCGTGGTGGTCAACACGTTGCCGACATTGACGCCGCTGACCTTGTAACTGGTTGCACCGGCTGCCGAGGTCCAGTTAACGACCACAGAGTTGGCGGTTACGGTACCGATGGTTACTGTCGGAGTAGCAGTCACGTTACACAGGTTATCAACCGTGACAGCAACTTGCGCAGCATTGACAGTAGTACCACAATCGATGTCCGTTCCGCTGACATCGATTGTTACACCGTTAACAACGCTATTCACGCTGTCCGGGTGGGTCGTCAGGGTATTCCATGAATACTGCCAGAGTGTCCCGGCAACATAAGTCATGGCAGCGTTAGTAATAGCGGTACCACCTGCACCGGCAGGGATACTGATTTTCAGCGCGACGCCAGCAGGGAGGGTTTCAACCGCTACGTTTGTAGAGATTGTCATGATGCCAGAAGAGGTCCCGGGATTTGTCGTGGTCAGGACAGCCAGATCGCCGTCATTACAGGAACTCCAGGTGAAGGCCTGAGCAGTGCCCGGCTCGGTAGTGCCGCCGACGTAGTAGACATTACCGCAGCCATCGGAAAGATCGGTGCCGCGAGCATAGAGGTTGTAGAGGTTTCCGTTGAACAGAGCTGCAGAGGCTTCTTGAGGGTCGGCATTCCAGGCGAGCAGTTCGGTCTCGCCGCCTGCAGACCAGTCGACATACATCTCGACCAGCTGCGGAATCCGGGTACCGTCACCGGCAGTATCTGGCCAGAGTCGGACCTCGAAATTGGTCGTCCCGGCGGCGCCGTTGTACATGGCGGTCAGGTCGAGGTCCATATAGGCGGAATCACAACCATCGCCCGTTGCGGGGCCAGCGGTCCAACTGGCAGCAAAGAGCGCTTCGCTGGCGGCATCCACCGAATCAGCACTATCATAGGCATAGGCCTTGAGATCGGCCGAAGGAGCAGCCCCGTTGCGGCAGGTCCCGTCACCCTTATCATCAGTAGCGTAGACGCGCAGGATAAAGTTGGTCATGCTCTGGCCGACAGTCACACCGGTATCGATGTGAGCGTAGGAACCGCCGGACTGGTCGCGGATGACCATAGATAGATTGGCACCACCGGTGTCGACATCGCAATCGGAGGTGTCTGCACCGTTACTATCGTCATCGTTGACGCCGCCGTTGTCTGAATCCAACTCGGTATACTCACCAGGCAGACCGTTACCGGAACTACTGTAAGAAGTTGTCAGGCTGACGCCATCGGGGTTGGTCAGCCCGGTCGCCAGGCCACAGGCCGCCGTAGCACCACCGGAGGAGGCTCCGCCGGCCCCTTCGGTAATCCGATACTCAAGGCTGGCAAGGTCGACCGGGGTCACCATACTGAGCCCGGAGAAATCACCGGCTGCAGTCGTTACGCCGTTGAAGGCGATAGAGGACGGCGTCGATTCGGTACAGGTCGGAGTGGTCACATTGGCGGTATTCGAATCAGCACTGGCGCAGGTATCGGTATTGTTGTAGCCCTGCACAGTGTAGTCGTATTGGGTATTTTGCGCGGCAGTGGTATCAGAATAGGTGCCAGCAGTCACCAGACCGGTAAACTCATTGAGCCAGACCATGCCGGTCGAAGGAACCGTGTCGCGGTAGATGTTGTAACCGTCATTATTGGTGCCATCGTAGGTCCAGGTCAGGTCGACCTGGGTCGGCGACGCAGCAACAGCCGCGAGATCGGCAGGAGTGGTCGCAACACAAGGGGCCCCGAAGGCATACTGCATATAGAGTTCAGCCGTCAGGTTGATCCGCTCACCCGCACCTGTGACATCGGGATCACCGTCCTCATCAATGTAGAAACGGAATTCGAAATTCATACCGTTGGGGGCAGCGTTGTAGACCGAGGTGATATCGACGTCGATATAGTCGGCGTCGCAGCTCCAAGTAGCAGTCGGTCCAAGAGCGGTAACCGTGCCGAATGCGCCACCGGAGATGGCGCCGGTAGCAAGAACCGTGTCGCTGTCGGTGTCATAGGCGTTGGCCCAGACGTTGGCATAACTGGAAATCGGACCAACTCCACCCTTACAGGCGCTCTTCTTGGGATCGGCATCAGAGCCGACGAAACGAAGGGTCATCGGCCCTGAGAGGGTCTGTCCGGTGGCGATATCGGTGTAGACGTGCAGATACTGGCTACCGGCATTTCCCTTGTCGCGCATACCGAGCTTATTGGTGCCCGGGGTACCGCTGGTCTCCAGATCACCATCGTTGGTGGTGGCGCCGTTGGTATCCGCATCTTCAAGAGCACCCCCGTCCGCTATTTGCCAACTATCGGAGTTGAGCAACCAGCCGTTAGTGCCAGTCCCGCCTGCCGAATAATTATCGATTTGAATAGTCGCCCAGCCGTCGGTTGCGAAGCCGTAGGTGGCGTCGTTGGGGTTGGCGGCCAAGGCGTTGCCTGCACCGCCGACCATAAGCAATATCGCCAGAACGGCCATCACAGCCAACCTATTCATCACTGAATTCATTTTAGACATCTTCTCCAAGTACCGACGCGAAATAGTCATCCCAAAAACTCCTTGGCCACAACGTTGATTTTCCAATCAAACAGTTCAATTCAAATCGCTATAAAGCGTTTAATTCTGTTGTTTTACTGGTAACCCATACCCTCAAGGCACAATTTAGGCTACCGACAGATCAAGAAAATGCAAAAAACAGTCCATTACTGCACATCCATTCTAAATGCCTGACCGTTTTCTGACACCCCTAAGCCAGAACAGCAAACAAATACAGTGTCTGCTTGATTTATGGGTGCAAAAAAAACTTCACCCTTTTTTATCTGTTGGCTGAGAGAACCTTCAGTAAGGCCTGGTTTCATCGAATGGAACTCTGGATGACAAGTTATTTGACAAATCCTACTCCAAATCACCGGATCTAAATAAGTCAAACCAATGCAACAAACAGGGGGAAGAAATCGTATTAAAAACAGGAGGAAGCGGCTTACTCATGGGGGGGGTACATATTCGATTCTCACACCAATAAGTAGAAACACCTACAAGATAGAATCAGATATGTTTGCAACAGAGATGTGTGTCAGATTAGCAAATCAATCAAGATAATCAAGGTTGCGCGTGTAGTCTTCCTATCATCCAACCTTAAAAACTTACGAGAATCCTTTAATACTAATAAGAATTTGATTGGCAGGGAATCGAGTAGCTGAGGGAGGTTGCCCTCCCTCGGCTCTCACACCACCGGGCATACGGTTCACGTACCACGGCGGTTCCTTAGGTTGTTATTATTCGCGAACTCAGCAATTTATCGAGCAGGCTGAACAATCCGAGTTTATCGAAGTAACGTTTCCGAAAAGCGTCGTTCATGTGGGAAGCCCCACTGTTCCACCATGCGCCTCTGCCGTTGAAGGCACTTGCTTTGGCGCGCTTTTCGTCCATCCCTCGCCGACGCAGTTGCTTATAGCGTGTTCGGCCTCGTTTCCACTGACGCCATAGAATACACCGCAATCGTCTGCGTAGCCACCCATCCAGTTCTTCTGCGTAACCCTTGGTCTCGGCCAGTCGGTAGTAATTCAACCAGCCTCGGAGCACAGGGTTCAGATCTTCTCGCGTGAAACGGAACAGATTCCTCCCGCGACCCTGCCGAAAGAGAACCTTGAGTTTTCGACGAAACGTTTGCAAGGTTTCCTTCGGAATTCGGATGCGCGAGCGGCGTTGATTGGTGAAACTGAATCCTAGAAACTTACGCTTCCAAGGGCGGTCAACCGCACTTTTGGTTTGATTGACCTTCAGTTTCAGTTTGCTTTCGACAAACTTTGTCATGGACTGCAGAACCCGTTCTCCGGCACGGCGACTGCTGACGTAGATATTGCAGTCATCCGCATAACGGCAGTAGCTGTGCCCCCGCCGTTCCAGTTCTTTATCAAGATCATCCAGCAGGATGTTGGACAGCAGCGGCGAGAGCGGTCCGCCCTGCGGAGTGCCTTTGGTTGTCGGCACGATCTTGTTCCCGCATTGCACGCCAGCCTTCAGAAACGCGTTGAGCAGGCGCTTCAGGCGCTTGTCCTTGATTTTCTTGCCGAGGCGCGACATCAGAATGTCATGATCAACCTCGTCAAAGAACTGTTTCAGATCCATATCCACCACCCAACGTTTGCCCGATTGCTGGTATTCGCGAGCCGCGAGGACTGCGCCATGGGCGCTGCGGTCGGGACGAAAACCATAACTGCTCTCGGAAAACTCTGGGTCGAATACTGGGATCAGAATCTGTGAGATTGCCTGTTGCACCAGTCGATCCGTCACGGTCGGAATGCCAAGCTTGCGCATTCCGCCTCCGGGTTTGGGTATTTCTACCCGCAAAACCGGTCGGGGTCGATAGCTGCCATCGAGCAATCTCTGCCGTAGTTCGGGCCAGTTGTGTCGGAGAAATTCGGCGGTCTCTTCAATGTTGCGGCTATCAGGTCCAGCCGCACCGCCGTTGCGTTTGACCTGTCTCCAGGCCAGTTGCATATTCTCCGACTCGATCACCTGTTCGAGCAATGGCTGTGTTGACGGGTCGGTGTTTATTCCCACACATGGACTGGACACGACACCGATGGCGTACTCTCGCGGATACCGTCCGCTACCCTCTCCCTCGGCGCAGCCGTAACTGCTTTCTGTCATAAATCCGGTTCGCACTATGGGAACTCCCTTCCACAACACAAGGTTCGACCCTTCGCCCGTGATCGAAACGGACTACTATGGCCTCGGCTGACTTCTCATGCCGCTTCCCGCCGACTCACGACGACGGTAGCTCGTGGCACGACATGAGATCTCCCCGGGTAATGCGCACCTGCCTTCACGCTTATACCTGCCGCATATACGACCATGCCTTCCGTGCAAGTATTGGACTTTAGAGATATATGCCTCCTCATCCGACACGGCCGCCTCGTATGCGATTCCTGTTCGTCAGGCCAGCGTTTTGCCTTCAGCTTCCTTCCCACCCCACCTCACGATGACGCAGTTGCCGTTCAGCTAGTACTTCCCCCTGCCGGGTGTACAAGGGACTTTCACCCTCAAGCAAGTGCGCCCTGCCGGGCGCACATAAAAAAAGGGCCGGGAAAAATCCCGGCCCTTAAAGTCATTCTATTAAAACCTTACATTACTTAGGTAGCTGGGTGTGACAAGCGTTACAGCTAATATTCGTCATACCCCAGGTAGCGACGTTGCCGTTGTGGCAAGCGACGGTACAATTGGCGCCGTCCCAGATGCCGACCAAAGGATTAGCATTTTTGGTCTCATCATGTGACGTTGAGTCCACCTTGTAACCACCTACACGCTGCCAGTTATTATCAAGCTCTGGCTCACCTGGTGTCAGCTCACGAATCTGAGCTTTGGAGCGGACCGGATCGACCGGAGCAAAGACAACATCCTTGATACCATTGACATGGAAGCTACGCTTAAGATCGACATCAGTAGCTGTAATAGCATCCGCAGTCTCAGCGCTGTGGCAAGCAACACAAGCAGTGTTGTTACTGTTGCGCCACTGGTTCAAGGTGCTGGCGTGGCACATGTTGCAGTTGATAGTCAGGGCCGTTGTTACATCACCATGACCTGCGTTAGTGGCATTTGCGTCTGCCAGCAGACCGGTTGCACCATCATAGATGTCGTCGAAGTGGATACCGACAACGTGCTTGGCGTGACTGCTGGTGGTCGGTTGGTTGCCGTGGCAGTTCTGACAGTAGTCGCCATTCGGATTGGTAAATGTACCGGTCCAGACGGGGCTGGTACCAGCCGCGACATCAACACCATCACTGTGGCAATAGATGCCAGAGCAAGTCTTATCAAGGTTGAAAGCCGGACTTGCATTAACGATCTCGGTGTTGCCAGGCAACTTAAGATCAAGCGTTCCATTTAAATGGTCAGTACCCGTAGTCGAATGACAAAGACCACAACCATAATCATAACCACCATCAGTGGAGTGGTTCACATCATCGCCGTAAGCCGTCGCAGCCGAGTTGGCATGCTTGCCGTGAGCACCGGTACTGTTGGAGAAGGTATAATCCGGGCCCGACGTCGCGATGGTGGCCGTGTCGCGGCTACCGCCGGTGTCGTTATGACAACTGTTACAACCAGGCGTGGGACCGATCAAACCATTGGCATCGAAGTGAGCTGAAGTCCCGACGGTATGAGTCGGATCATTTGTATGGCAGACATTGGTGCAATTACCATTGGCCATGTCGTAGCCAGCAGAAGCGTTGACCTCAACGGCCCTGGCAGGACCGGTCAGTTCAGTCGCCGCAACATTCCCATCCGGGAACGCTGAAACGGTGTTGTGATAACTGACCGTACCGTAAGGTGCATTCGGGCGCACGTGACAAGTGGAGCAATTGCCGTGAGTGCCGTCGTTAATCTTGGGAATGGCGCTGTGATCAGGCGTCATACCGGCGCGGAAGTTAGTGAGATAACCGTGACAGACATTACAACGCGGAGCACCGAGTACTTCGGAGCTTGAGTCAGCATCGGTCGACCAGAGTCGCTCCCAGCTACCGCCATCAGCGTGACAGGAGGCCGCACAGCTATCTTCAGTGAGAACCGCTGCCTCAGTAAAGGCGGTGATGTTACCGGCCACGGTAATACCGCGGTCATTATCACCTTGCAGATTGACACCAGAGTCAATTGCGAAAGTACCGTTGACGTGAGTTGCACCAGCGGTGTTATCGATCGCTGGCATGGCGTTATGACATTCGATACAACCAGTACCGAGTGTTTCATCATGATCCTGGACGCCAGCAGTAGCATTGGTATGCAGACCGGTGGTCGGGTTAGCTCCAGCACCGCCAGTAGTGTGGCACATGGTACAGGTGTTGGTAGCAGCATCATACCAGCCGAAGGTGCTTGCACCGTTGCCGGTTGCCTTATTGTTATGACAGTCAACCGTGTTACAGCCACCAGTGACATAGGTCGCATTGGCATCGGCACCATTCCAGAGGTTCTTGGCGTGACGTACGGCGTCCTTGTCGACAAAGACTTCGGCCGGCAGATTGAGCGTGTTGCCGTGATCGCTGTCATTGGTGTTCGCAGCATGACAGTATTCACAGAGCGCCTTCTGGCGTGTATCAGAGTTGATATCATCAAGCAGCTGGGTCAGATTCTGGCCATAGACCTTGGCAGCCAAAACAGTCATGTGCTTGACGTGAGCGCCTGCAGTATTCTCACCAGCAACAGTAGCCGTATCCGGCCAGTAGTTGCTTGCGCTTGCGCCGGTAGTGCTACCACCGTGGCATGCATTACAGCCCGCACCGGCAGCAGTGAAGATCGGAGTATCTTCATGGCTGTGACAACTAATACAATTGCCCCCGGCGTTGTGAGTAGCAAGTTCAGTCGTCACGCTTGCACCGCTCTGACCTTTAAAGAAGTGGCCAAAGCCATCTGTCGAATCATGACAGACCTGACAAACACCTTGAGCGCTGCTATTGGCATAACTTGAACGATTAGATCTATTAGTAAAGCCACTGACCGGGTTGCCCTGAATAGTGGTAGCGATCATGGCATCCTGACCTGCATTCTGGCCATGCTGATCATGACAAGTTGTACAGAGAACAGCATCATCAGAGTTGCCGGCAGAAGCCAGGTGGATAGCAGAGTCAGCTACGCCGACGTGACAGGCATTACAGAACCCGTTCGGATCGATAGCGTAATCCTTACCGCCGATGATATTCAATCGATTAGGATCGGTCAGCGCGGTGGAGCTGATATGTGATTTATTATTATCATGACAGTCAGTACAGGCCTGATTGACCGCACGGGCACCGCCGATTGCAGAAGCTGGAGTGGTCGTCTTACCGTGACCATCAGTGTCATAAGCGGTACCGGCACGAACCGGTGCAGTAGCACCACCGATCGAGGCCGCAGTGTAATCGCCATGACAGGATTCACAACCGACTGCCATCTGGTTAACCCAGTTGAGCTTGGCAAGGTCAGCAGCGGCCTGACCGCCGTGACAGCTATTACAGACAGTAACCGTGCCGTCACCAACAATACCGGTGGTGGCAGTGCCGAAGATTCCACCATGGTTGGCTACGCTGTTGTTATCCGCATAATCGCGAGCACCATTGATATGGGTGGTCATCAGCGCCATGGTGGTGTTGTTACCATTAGCCTTGTGACACTCGCCGCAGTTGTTTGAACCACCCGGATGCGGACCGTAGACCGTTATACCGGTATGGAAGGTATGTGAATTGGATGTCGGGAGCTTGTCGTGACAGGTGTTGCAGTCATCGGCAATAGAGCTCGCCCAGGTGTATCCGGCAGAGGCAGGAGCAGCACCCTGACCATCGTTGTGACACTCTGTCGTTCCGCAGCTACCGTAAACAAGGTCGGTGGGCAGAGCCACGACACCAGAATAGAGGCCATTGACTACCGGTGATTCCTGAGCGCCGGTAATCACAGAACCGCCAAACTGCACAGCCTGATTAACAGTCGTCGGACCAGTCGAACTGATGAAGTGGCTGTTTGTAGCGTTATTCGGGTGGCAAGCATTACAGCTTTCCGGAGCGGTAGTGCCGAACTTATCAGATGCTGTCAAGTGAGCAGCATGACTGCCAGATGCCATGGTAACAGCGGAATTACGATCATAATCATGACAGAGATTACAATCAGCAGTATCAACACCCCATTGAGCTGACTTAATGTCAACTACGGAAGGATCATGACAGTAGGTGTTGGAACAGCTGTTCAAACCGTCATTGAAGGTGTTACCAGCGTCATCAAAGGCTGCATCAGTAACCGTGGCATTATCTGCAACTGCAGATGCACGGTTAGTGAGCTTTTCACCCTGATTCGCTGGAGCAGCTCCTGCTGCGGTCAGACCATCGGAATGATCGGCATCGACCGGCAAGGTGCCATGACAATCGACACAAGTCATACCGTCGATGATATGGGCATTATGCGAGCCGGTTGCCGGAGCAGCGTTAGCCAGTACGTTATCGTTGGTACCGTTATTGTGACAGGCAGTACAGTTCAGGCTGCCAGTGTCAGCCCAGCTACCATCTGCGGCAGTTGAAGCGTGACATGCTGAGGCACAACCGCTTGCAGCAGTACCGATACCCGCAGCGAGCTCGACAGCTGAATTCTGGTGATTACCACTACCAGTATCGCCACCTGTATCATCGTAATTGGCTATATCGGCACCATGACAGGCAATACATTCACCGATATCAGTCTCTATAGTTCCAGTGATGTCGATGTGGACCGTGTGAATTGTATTACCGTGCTTGGTATCTACATAGGAGAGATCACCGTGACAGGAAGCACAACCGGTCTGAACCTCCCAAGGCTTAGGATTAACTGAGTGGCAATTGGCAGTGCAAGTTGAAGGCACACCAGGAGTAAACGGTGTAATGTCTACATCAACAAACTTATAGCTGAAGCCAGCAACAACATCCTGCGCATTGCCGTTTAGATGGCTACCGTTCGGCTTAATCGTGGTCAAAGTGTTTAGTGGGTCAGCATTGGCATTTACGGTGTCGAAGTGACAGCTGGCACACTGAAGTCCATTATCAGCACGATTACTGACCCAGTGACCACCGTGATCACCCGAATTATCGGGGGACTCATGGCAGAGATCGCAGACACTGGCAGCAGGAACAACTGCGCCCCAAACTGGCGACAGAATCGGATCAATCGGATTCTTGTGACAGGAACCGGTACAAGTTCCCTGACCAGAGTCGGGGATTGCCACTTCACCGGTATAGGTCAACCCCGCCAGAACATCCAGAGTACCGCTACGGTGTGCGGTAGTGGCTGTGGCAGCGTGACAATCAGTACAAACAGCATTGTCACCGAACACTGCGGCATTGTTAACATGCTGAGCATGACTACCGGATGCCATCGGGCTACCGGAAGCAACATCGTTGTTGTGGCAAAGAGTACAGCTGACGGTCGAGGATTCCCAAACCGCCGAGTGACTGTCACCAGACGGGTTGTGACAGGAAGAGTTGCTACAGGTTTTTGTTCCAACAACGTAGCTGATAGTCCCTGTATTAAAGGAGCTATCATCAACCGTAGCTTCATCAGCAGACAGCGTACCCATATCGGTCAGGATCGCTGCATCAGTTTCGGTCAACACGAGATCTGTAATATGAGTCGTAGTCCCTACCACAGGAATCGCGGTGCCAGCATTGTGGCAATTGTCACAGGTGAAACCATCACCCAAGTGGAGTTGATGGTCAGCGCCAGGAGCAGCATTGGCGAGGACGCCATCATTGCTGCCACTGTCGTTATGACAGGCGGTACAATTCAGGGCAGTATCTCCCCAGAAACCATCGGCTGCAGCAGAAGAGTGACAAGCATTGGCACAAGTATCATCGGCCTTATTTGCCGGTGTTGCATTATTGCTGTAGAGGATACCGGCAGCGAAATCTGCATTGCCATCCTGGTGCTTACCGTTACCACCACCTATGAGAGTGTAGGGGTCGGTACCATCAGTGACATCAGCACCGTGACAAAGTACGCAGTCACTGAGGTCATCCTCAATCAGGGTACTTAAAGAACTCTTCTGAACGTGAGCGGTGTGACCAGTCGAGGCCATTTCGTCGGCATGACAACCGGCACAATCGACAGCCGCGCCCTTGAAGGTCGGGGTTGTATCATGCTGGTGACATTGGCTACATGGGTTACCAGCATTGTGGGTCTGGTCATTCGTGCTGGTATTGAAATATTTAATTCCGGTACTACCGTCCCATGGGGTATGGCAAGTTTGGCAGATACCGGTATTAACAGCATTCGCATAGCTGGCTCTTACGCCCTGGGTCGTAAAGGCGGTGACAGCATTTCCGGCGACAGTCGACTTGATCATGGCATCGTTGCCATTATCCTCGCCGTGCGGAGCGTGACAGGTCTGACATGAAGTGCCCGCTGCAGTACTGTGATTATTTTCTGGTGCGTGACAACCATTACAGAATGCCGCATCTGCAGCAGCACCAGCGTAAGCGGTTGCGAGACGGGTTACTGTGGCGCCACCAAGGTGGTCAGCAACGGTTGCAGCGGTGTGACAGGTGGTACATGCAACTGCGACTTTACCGTGGCCGTTAGCGTAAGCAGCGTCTACGACTGGTGGAGCAGCAGAGCCGATAGTTGCTATGGCAGAACCTGAGTGACAGGTTTCGCAATCTACACTGGCTGAATCGCCCCAAATCGGCTCACGATCATTACCAGTGGTAACGGTCTCAGTCGCGCCATGACAGGCATTACATTTTGCTTTAGTCCAGTCCTTAGCTTCGTTAATATGGTCTGCCCCGGCACCATTATTCGTATGGCAAGCCGAGCAGTCGGTTATCAGCGGGCCATTGCTGTCGCGTAAGTGAATATCGTGTGAACCTGTCGCGGGGGCAGCATTGGCGAATACACCATCATCGATGCCGGCGTTGTGACAGAAAGTACAGCCGGCTGTTCCATTTGCATTGGGAACATCCCAGTCAGGAATTTGTGAAACGGAAGAACCTGGTCCGTTGGAGTGGCAATAGATATTCTGGCAAGTTCCATCAGTGCCAGTAACACCTGCACTACCATTGAACTGGGTAAAGTTAGAACCATCAAAATCGATATCAACCGTGCCGTTAACGTGCTTACCGGAATTAGGTCCAGTGGTATCGCCGTTACGCGCATCGGATTGCAAGGCATCATTGGTCAGCGCGGTATTGGTATGACAGAGGTTACAGCTGTAGCCCTTATCAAGGTGCTTGGCATGGGCACCTGAGTTGGTGCCGGTAGTGACCATGGTGAAAGTAGAGTTACCATGGCAATCGTCACAAACGGTACCACCACCGGTAGGAAGACCGTTCAACCAGAGGTTAGGAGTCTTCGTCGTAGGTGTAGCCCCACGGGTCCGACCATTACTGTGACAATAGACGACATCACAACCACCTGCATCATCATATGTCGGTATCAATGCACCATTCGCACTGGCTAGCGAATTGGCTGGAGCATTAAAAACATCCTGAAATGTCTGGGTCAAAACATCTTGTGGTTCGTGTTGGTTATTTTCATGACAGGCAGCACAAGAAAATTGGTACTCGCCAGCGCCACCAGCAGCATGGATACTGTGTTTCGTGAGACTTTCATCGTACTTTGTTGTAGTCGTCGTCGTGCTCTTGTAATCGTAGATACCACCTTCAGCAACGGCAAAACCTGCGTTTGGCGCACCACCAGCGATATCCTGGGTTGGTGGGTAACCGTGACACTGGTCACAACCTGTCACCTGAGTGAATGAAGCCTCTCCGTGCAGGTGACACTGATTACAATCATCATCGGCTTTGTGGAGCCTGACGAAGCTGGCACCACCGGGACTATCATCAGTCAGGTCACCGTGACAACCTTCACAGTAACCATCAACGCCAGCACCGCCGGCCCAAACCGTGGCTCGCTCTGTTTTATTGGTTGGTACCGAGGTGTAACGCAGACCAGTCTTAGCACCGAAAGCTGCCGTATCAACATCACTTCTCAGAACAAAGTAGTTTGCAGTTCCATCGTTATAGGAGTGGCCACTATGACAATCTAGACAACCGATCATATTTGCAGGCGTATCCACACCATGAGAGGTATAGACGTGGCAGGAATTACAAAGCTCTGAGCGTGCCGCAGCATCAGCACCCTGTGCGCCAGTTGCCTTAAGTAGCTTGCCGTCGCCAGCAAGAACAGAAGCCGGGGTATCTGCAGAGGAGGAATCCGAATCGGTAAAGTGGGTACCGTGACAAGTAGAACAGAGAATACTCTCAGCCGTTAAAGATGTAGGATCGACACCTAGAGCCATTTCGGGAGAGGGGGGAGCAAACGTCTTAAACTTTGCAGCCGTAACAGGATCAGCGTCTGCTAAAAACTGAGGATAATCGGCGACCAGCGGGTGAGTCAGCAGAGCATTGGCCGGGGTGGTATCCCAATCCGTGTGACATTCGACACACATGGCGTCTTCTGAATCAACTCCCAACTTGAGAAGCTTGGGATTTGCGACAACGGCTGCATTAAAATCGACAGCCCAGCCGTGGGGATCATGACAGCGTGAACAGCTGACAGTCGCTCCAGAATAATTCTGGCGCCCGTAGAACAGCGGATCGGAAGGAGGCGATGCTCCTGCAGCTGGATTCGTATCAGGAGCGTTCCAGTTGTGCGAACTATCTGATTTAGCCGCAGGAGCCATAAAACCAACTTCTGCAGTTCGTGAATTCATAGCGTCAGAGGCCATATCGACGGTAAAGTTCTTACTTGGCACCATGGGGGGCGCTGCAGGGTCTCGAAGATGAGCCAGACCCGAACCGCCAGCAGAACCATCCCCGTGGCAGGTTATACAGATATTTCCTGCAAGGGAAGTTAGGTCTGAACTGTTCGAATGGCAGTTTTCACAGGCAAAGTCATGCACATATCGGGGCACAACCGCCAAAGCACTTCCTGTTGATACACAGAAAACCGCGATACAGACAACTAGAGCAAACAGAACTTTCATCTTCATCAGACTCTCCCAGAGGCAAGAAACCCCAGCAACTCGACTCAATCTATCTAAATTCAAAATTTATTTAATGTGACACGACAGACACAACGCGCTAGCAGCGTTGTCTTTGGCGAGAAACGGGTAAAATTCCGGTTCGGCAATATAATCAACATGAGGGTCATGACATGTGCTGCATTCCAACCGATTCTTCGAAGCACCAGTACCAGCAAAATGCAAATCAGAATCGACTAATGTAAGTGCAATAAAATCGAGCGGCTTCTCAGTCTGAACTGCATCATAATCAAAAGAAATCGGGTGGTCGTCAGTCAAGTCATTTGTATTTGTTGCACCAACATCTCCTGGGCTAGCACCAATTTGTGCGCCTGGGATACCACCGATGCCTAATATGAAATTACTTGCTAGCCAAGGCGTGCCCTTTGAAGCATTAACGATATCACCAACAGCGAGACTGCCATCGTGACAAGAGAGACAAAGCAGAGACTCAGCATTGATAGTACGATTTGCACCCATACCTGTTAGCTCGGAAGAGAGGGTCGCACTCGTATAAACGTCATAGTTCTTACCTGTCAGAGTCGAAAGATCCCTGTTCCAAAGGGGAGTGTTCAACTGGCCCGCGTGCGGGGTGTGACAGAAGATGCAGATTCGATCCTCAAAAAGCTCCTGGTATGGCCCCCCACCAAGTGAATCTGGACCTGAAGTTGAAAGATTATGAATCGTTGCTGCGATATTACTTGTACCGCGCGCAAAAACGTTACCTGCACACGCAAGGCTCACAATCAAACCTGCAACCAAAGCCAGTAATTGTATTTTCTTAAACATCTGGTTTATCCCTTTCACTGAAAAACTAAGTATATACTAACTATTCTCTAATTTAAAATATTTGCGAGTCCATTGACCGCGATTCCAGCAGGAGTGGTCGCACCGAGCATACCAACCAGTTGCTCGGCCTTCTTTTGCGCTGAAGCGTACTTGCCGCGACCGATCCGACTGGCAATATTAGCCACCTTACCGATCAACCCGGAATCCTGAGTACTAACCGCCAGCTCAACTTCAGCAAGCTTTGCCAGCAAAGCTTCCTTGTACGCAGGAGCAAAACCACCCTGCTGACCGTTAGCGACAACGAGGGTTTCCGTGCCGTCCGGACTGACGACACCGTAGACCAGATCGGCATAGTTGCTACCAGCGAAGTTCAGAGCAAAGACACTCTGCGCGCCAAGAACTGTCAGACCGGTACTGGTCATTGCCGCAACACCATTATTGATCACGGTAAGGAAAAGCTCACCCTGGCTAAGCAGCATCAGGTCACGCGTACCATCAGCGTTCCAATCAGTAAACATCGGGACGGCGTTCGCAGGAATAGTTACAGACGACTGAGAGTTAAGCAAAGGAGCAGCATCACTACCGTCATTTACGACAAGGAACAGTTTATCGGCGGAAGCGACAACCAAATCCTTATCACCATCATTATCAATATCAGCAATAGCAGGAATCACCTGCTGGGCACTGGCGTTCATCCAGATGTCACCAGCAGCCGAGAAGTTCAGACCGCCCTGACCGAGGAACAGTTTAACCGTACCATCGGCACCACCAACCAGCAGATCGAACTGATCATCATTGTTCCAATCGACGAGACAGGGGGCCGCACCGCTAATCTGTGGAATAGCAAGCTGCTGCGCTGCGCTACTGAAGACAACACGGTTTTGCGCAGGCGCTGAGCCAACCGCCTGGTTTAAACTTAGATTTTCAATACTGTCGTTAACTTGAGGTCCCTGAGTCAAAGAGCCAACATAAAGCTTAAGGTAGCCGTTGTCGGCCAGCAGAAGATCAAGAACATTATCCTGATTGAGATCGGCGACGATCGGAGCAACATCGGCTCCCGACACAGCAAGCCCGGCCAGATTCAAATCGTGAACGGCAAAGCTGGTGGCCAATCGGGCAGCCTTATGATCTGCGACAACGACGGCCTGAGTATCTGCGGCGACCTCGACAGTTTCAAAATAAGGTTCAAAGCCGGCAGCCTCGACGACAACTGAATATTTACCGTTGACCAGGTCACGCACTTCAACCGGCGCGGTGCCGAGCAAACGACCTGCGTAACCATGATGCCCGCCGAGATAGACCTTGGCACCAGAAACGTTGGAACTAACCGTGAGAACCGAGGTTTGGAAGAGGAAGCTTCCATTAACGGCTGAGCTAGTTTCCAGCCCGGTGTTATCAACTGCGACAACCTTCCAGACATAGGTTGTGCTGGGCGACAGCACAGAAGAGAAGTCGGCAAACGAAGCGCTGGTACCCACATCAATGGAGAAACTTGCCACCGGCGCCGTACCTTCCAAGATCTCAACACGATAGCTGACACTGGAGGATGGGTCCGCATCAGTCGAACCATTCCAAATCAAAACAGCATCACTACCCGCTGCTTCACCACTCAGAAAATCAGTAAGCTCTGGAGCAGTTGGATATTCTTCAACAGCGTTTATATAAATCGGCTTCAGCGCCGACCAGGCCGAAACAGCAGAGCCATCATCAGCCTGAACCTGCCAGCTATAGAATGCATTCTCAGTCAACGAGACATTAACCGAAGTCTCGGTAGAACCTGCGACCTCAGTAACGGTAAAGTTAGTAACCAGAGCACCGACCGCGTCCACAACCTGAACGTTATAGTCCAGCGAATCACCATCGTCGTCGGTTGAATTGTTAAACACAAGATCAGGAGAAACGCTTGAGAGCTCACCAAAAGTCACCGTAGCTGGAACCGTCGGAGGAGTATTGGATGCGATCGGAGTTACACCACCATCGATACCAAAGATATCGACACGACTGCTAAGCCAAGTAACAAAGAGACGCTTGGTGCCAGCATCATATGCGATCGACTGAGGACGGAGAGTCGTACCCTGATTATCGTATTCACCAAGATAAGAGACAGGAAGCTCCACAACATGAATATTGCCGCCTGCGCTATCCCCAACATAGAGTCGGCCCAACTCATCAAAAGCCATCCCACCGAATGTATTCAGAGGGGTTGACCCAAAATCGGTTGCGGCAGCCATCTGAAACTGCGGAAGAAGAGACCCCGAAGGACTAAAAACATAAAGTTGACGGGTCAGCGTATTGTCAAAAAAGGAATCGCCGACATAAATATTATCTGACACCGGATCAACAGCAATACTAGTGACACCCGTAAAACTAACGTCGGTCAAAAGAAAAGCGGTCGTTTCCACACCCGCAGGGAAGACCTTAACCTGACGAGTATCATTATCAGAGACAATAACATCACCGTGTTTATTGACAGCAATAACTCCGGCATCCTGGAATTCGCCAAGCCCGCTGCCGAGATAACTCAGAAACGCACCGTCAGCACCCAAAACAGCAACCCGATTACCCATCGACACGTAGATCGCGCTGCCGTTCAAAGTAACTGCCAAGCCTTGCCCCGAAAGCACTGCACTATCGGTGTCAACAAAATGGATGTCCGCAACCTGGCTGCCATACTTGTCGAACTTGACAATCTTGTCATTGCCAATATTCGCCACATAGAGGTTACCCGCTGAATCAACAGCGACCCGACTAGGGTTCTGCATGCCAACCGTAATCGACCCTAAAGGCAAAATATCAGGCATAGCAGCATAGGCAGCGCCTTGCCATATCACTCCAGCAAACAGTGATATCACCGCAAGTAGGCAGATTTTGATGCAGGACCGGGTCATAGTGTTGCCTCCTAAGAATAAAGAGTCGCGGGCCTTCATGGC
>JAJRQB010000140.1 GCA_024280485.1 Deltaproteobacteria bacterium | reverse complement strand
GGGAGCTGCGGAGATCGCTTCTTCGACGGATTTGCCTTCATTTTTCAACTTTGATAGTCGGGCATAGGCAGTCCCGAGCATCTGACGATAGCTCTTGAGTTGGGCCTTATCCCCCAGCGGACCATGATCCGCAATGATCTTTGTCTTGTCATCTGCCAGCGCTAAAAGTTTGTCTGCTGCCTTGATCATCCCTTTGAGAGAACCACCATGTGGAACATCGATGAATGGGTAAAAACCGTTGAAGAAAATATCACCGGCATGGATCACATTGGCGGTTTTGAAATGGACAAAACTGTCACCATCGGTATGAGCGTGCGGCACATGTACGGCGTGAACGCTGTCACCGTTGAGGTGGAAGCTGATATCTTCGGAGAAGGTGACTACCGGCAAACCAGCCGGGGACAGCGCAGCATTTTTCATTTTAAACGCTTCAATAAAGGAGCCTGTGCTCAGGCTTTCACGTACATTGTCGTGAGAGAAGATCAGGGTTCCGCTTCCACCAAGATTCTCGTTCCCGCCGGTGTGGTCACCATGGTAGTGGGTGTTGATCAGAAATTTCGGGGTGTCACCGCCGACCGATTTGATGGTCTGGATGATCTTCTCTGTCAGCGGGGCAAACTGATCATCGATCAGGAAAGTCCCGTCCTTGCCGATAAATAGCCCGATATTGCCACCTTTGCCGGTAATCATATAAATCTGATCTGTGACCGGGGTTGCGGTGATGGTTACCTCATCGGCATGAACGGTTGTTGCGAGTGAAGTAAATCCTGCGGCCAGAATAAAAAATGTCATTATGATTTTACCCATTATTTTCAGTCTCCTTTTTCGGTTTTCAGTCTTGTGTCAGGCTTGACAAGCGCTGCGAGTGATTTTGGTTGAAGATCAACTCCTGGATCACTCAACAGACTGTTTGGGGGGAACCATGCCTCCTTTAAAAACCTGACCGCACCAGGATGCAGAGGAATCTTTACCCCCCGAAGTCCTTTTTTTACATCAAGATCCCAAGCGGATGGCAGCGCAAAATGGATCTGCGTCAAGCCCCTGTCGCTGAAAAGAAATTTCAAGGATCGATAGACAAACTCCTCATCTATTTCGCGGTTTGCAACCCAAAGGATAGAGTTCTGGAAGGTGAAGATGTCGAGGTCTTGGCCTTTGTAGGTAGCGCTGGGGATGCGCGCCAGGGTGTAGCTTGGATAGCTTATGAAAAAGCCACTTTTGACTGCGACCTCGGTTAAATCAATGAGGCGGATGGGAAATGTTTGGTTGGTTTCTTGAAGAGCCTGGCTAGGGAAGCCAGCCAATAACCAGACAGCCTCTACGCCCCATTGACTCAATTCTGCCAGACTCATAGTCGCACTTGCGTAGATGGGGGTAATCTCCTCCCATATTCCCATGCCCCGGAAAAAGCGTTCGGCAGAGAGCGCCGAACCAGAGCCGTGGGTTCCTATCGCTACGCGGTTTCTTCTAAGGTCGTAGGGGGTTCGGATCGGACTGCTCGCGGGGACCACCAACTGAGCAGCTGAGCCAAACAGTCGCACCAGAGCGACAACGTTCTCTGTAGAGGTTTGGTGTTTGGGGAGTTCTCCTGCTTGACCGCGCTGGGCATCTTCAGAACTTACCAGAGCCATGGTCAGCTTAGCCCGGTCTATCTGAATGAGATTATGAACAGAACCCGATGACGGCTTAACATCGACTTGAATATCGGGCATTTCCTGATTGAGCAGTGCCCCCAGTTCAACCGCGAAATTTTGAAAAGTACTGCCTGGCGGGCCACCACCAAACAGAAATAGAGGCCTTTTCTCAGTGCAACTACTTAGGAAGCACAACAGGAGCAGTAGGAACAAAAACTTGCCACTGCTTGTGATCGCGCCTGTGGAAGTCCATCTCATCATCGGGGTCGGTCTCTAGCGTTGGTGTGGTCAATCCTGTCTGTTGAATTATATTTGAGTCAGCATCTGAATGAATGCAAAATGATCACCATAGACAGTATAGCTCAGAGCCGAAATCCCTGCTCTGAGACTGAAAAGTATCGACTCTGAAAACGGAACAGGAACAGGTTGCTTTGATCTTCGTAAAAAGGCTACTTCGGCTGTTTAAATTTTTCAGCGAGGGCCGCAAAAGGGGAGTGGGCAAGCGACGGTTTGTTACAGCGATCGGTCGGCCCATCTATGCTGCGTTGTTCCTGCACACCCTGAGTATGTTCGTGGTCATGACAGTAGACACATAACAGATCCCAGTTACTACCATCAGCCGGGTTGTTGTCGTGGTTGTGGTCCCGGTGATGTACGGTCAGTTCCCGCAGTTTCTTACCTTCGAATTCGCGTGAACAGCGACCGCAGACGTGAGGGTAGAGTTTGAGGGCCTGCTCGCGGTATCCCGCCTGGCGCTGCTGCTCTTCCTTGCGCATCTCTGCAACGATCTGGTCAGGCTGTTTGTTGGCCATGTTATCTCCTCCCG
Organism: Deltaproteobacteria bacterium; assembly: GCA_024280485.1. Classification (GTDB taxonomy): domain Bacteria; phylum Desulfobacterota; class Desulfuromonadia; order Desulfuromonadales; family Geopsychrobacteraceae; genus Geopsychrobacter. The sequence continues at coordinate 5,165 of JAJRQB010000140.1, read as the reverse complement.
ACAGGGACAAGGTTTGCAGTTTGTGAGGTTTGATCAAAAACGACTTTGATTTTATGTGTTTTAAGTTGTTGGAGAACCTGTTCGACCTTATCCTCCAGCGTACAATCGGTCTCAGCCCAGTCTACCCCATCTCGGGTTACGAATTCCTGAATCATCCTGCGCAGAGTTTCCGGAGCGATCTGCTCGTAGGGGATATCCAGGCCTTCTTCGCGATGCTCGTTGCTATTCTCTTGGGACACGGATTACCTCTGTTGGCTGATAGTCAGAATAACCTCTTTATTTTTACATGATTTTTGGAAAGAGGCATAGGCAAGACGGATCTATTATTCAAGTCAATACTTTCAGCGCTTGGCGAGGCTCTTGATAATATCGAATTCGCCTTGTCGGCCGAGGGCTCGCATCGCTTCAAGAGCGCTGTCCGCATATTCTTTGGCGTCACCGGTGAGGTAGGCAAAGACAAACGCGGCGATTTCAGAACGTGCTACCGCCTGCTTTTCCTGGACCGTCCGTTTCTTGCCGGCCTTTAACCAGAGGGCTTCGGCGCGCTTCTGATGAAATGCGATGGCATCACTGGTTATCGAAATCCGCTGAGCCAGAGATGATTTTACATTTGATCTGAAGCTGGCCATGATATTCTCAGGAAAATCTTCTTGGATGAGTTCTGCAAGACGAATAAGTTTGTTCTTCACGAGATCCTCGATTGTTGTTTTTGGAAGTGCCGGAATACTAGCATAGATGGTCAATCCCGATCTCGGGTCGTTTTGAAAAACAGATTCTCCCCCTGGTTTGACCAGATAAGGCATCTTTAGAGTTCATGACAATTCTTTCTTTAACCAGCTTCAGCAAGCCGAATCGACGGCTGATCTTGTTGTTGATTTCCAGCCATCTGCTGTGGAGTTGTGCGCTCCTCGGCCTCTGGACGACCGGCGACCAGATCGAAGCAGCAGCCCCCTGGATGACAGGCATTTTTATGGCTCTGCAACTCTATGCTGCCGCTCAGTTGCTACTGCCTGCTCTCATGTTGAATCCCGAAGTACGCAACCGCAGTTTTTATCTTTTCTGGGGGGTCGCTCTGGCTGCGAGTATCTGGCTGATCAATCAATTATCTGCCGTTGGAGGCTGGCTGCCGCTGCTGACTGTAATCAAGTCGGGCCTGTTGTTGTTGATCGCAACTTTTATCGGGGCCGCACTGGCCAGATATGTCCGGCGTCTGTGGGAGCTGTTGCCAATCTGCATTATGATGATGCTGGCCGATTTTTCCAGCTGGCTCTTCGGCCCGACGGCCGGGTTCACCCAGCAGATTCAACAATACTACCTGCACCCGGAAGGGGCTCCGCCCTTGATCGACATGTTTCTGATCAAGCTGGCATTTCCGGGTGCTGTCGGTCTGCTGCCGGTCTTCGGTCTCTCCGATTGGATTATGGTGGTCTTTTTCGCGATCGTTGCTTCTCGCTTCGGGGTCAATGATAATTTGATCGGAAAACCGGGTAAGGCCCTGGCGGGTCAGGGACGGATCGGGCGTTATTTGCCGGTTTCGGTTGTTGCGCTCTTCCTTGTCGTTCAGCTGGCGCAGGCGACCGGTCTCTTCATCCCGGCCTTACCGCTGATTGCCCTGATCATGCTCCTCTGGTACGCTGCTCGTTATCTGCTGCTGCGACGAAGTTGAGACAAAGGACTGATTCTTGAAATTTACACCTTTTACTGTAACAAGGCATCCAATCCATGAGTGAAGAACAACCTAACAATCAACTGCACGGCGTGACCCTGGAGCAGATCGTAACCAGCCTTGTTGACTATTATGGTTGGGAAGAGCTGGGCAAAGACATCAATATCAAGTGTTTCACCAGTAACCCTTCGGTGAAGTCCAGTCTCAAGTTTCTGCGCAAGACGCCTTGGGCCAGGAAAAAGGTTGAGGATTTGTATCTCGCGACGAAATAAAAGGAGGCTCCAGTAGTCATCCTGTTGAATGGCAATGGGGATTATTTTTTAGGTCGACTGATGTTTTTTGCTGAGAGCAATTTTTTATAAGGGGAGGCATTCTATGTATTCTATGGACAATGTGGGTAGAAATACGATTGCAATGGTTCTGGCAGGGGGCAAAGGGGAGCGACTCAGTCCACTGACCCTGCGGCGAGCCAAGCCGAGTGTCGCCTTTGGCGGAAAATATAAGATTATCGATTTCGTCCTCTCTAACCTGTTCAACTCGGGGATCAAGAAGGTCTACATCCTCACTCAATACCGTGCTTACTCACTTAATAAACATATCCGCGAATCCTGGGGTAAGTGGACCGGACTTGGTGAGTTTTGCGTGGATATCTCTCCAGAAACAAGCAGTGAAGGCGAAGAATGGTTCAAAGGGACGGCCGACGCCATCCTGCAATATCTGCGTTTTGTCGAGTCGACAGACGCTGATTACGTCGCTGTCTTCGGGGGCGACCATATCTACAAGATGGACGTAACCCAGATGATCAATTTCCACCGCATGAACAAAGCCGATATCACGATTGCGGCTCTGGAGGTCCCGGTGGAGGAGGGCAGCCGTTTCGGGATTTTTTCTGTCGACGAAGAGGCTCAAGTCACCGGTTTTAACGAAAAGCCTGAAAACCCCGAACGGATACCCGGCAGAGAGACCTGTTTCGCTTCCATGGGGAATTACATCTTTCCCACCAAGAAATTGATCGAAGTGCTGCAGGAAGCAAAAAAAAGCCACGCTGATCTGGATTTCGGCAAGCACGTGATCCCGATGATGCTCGAAAAAGGTGACCGGATCTTTGCTTATAATTTCAATGATAATGTCATCCCCGGCATGAGGTCCGAGGAGCGGGGTTACTGGCGCGATGTGGGTACCCTCGACTCTTACTACGAAGCGAATATGGACCTCGTCAAGGTCTCGCCGCAGCTGAATCTTTATAACTACAAATGGCCTATCCTGACCAATCAGGGGAACCTCCCCCCGGCCAAGACCGTTTTTGACGGCGATGACCGCCGCGGCCAGAATCTCGACTCCTATGTCTGCGCCGGTTGTATCACCAGCGGCGGCACAGTGCGGCGCTCCATACTCGGTCCGCGTTGCAAGATAAACAGCTACAGCCTGGTTGAAGACTCGATTCTGTTTGAGAACGTCACGGTCGGTCGGAATGTTCAGATGAGAAAAGCGATCGTCGACAAGAATGTTGTGATTCGCGACGGATCGAAAATAGGTTATGATCTGGATGCCGACCGCCGCAATGGTTATACGGTGACAGAATCCGGTATTGTTGTGGTGCCGCGACTGGACAAGTAATCTGGCCCACGGGTTTGGATGTCCAAAACTTTGAACTTTAAATATCTGCTGGAAAGTACCGGGCAACTGCATACTGGATGTCGAAGATGTTCTCTTTTCATCCAGCGAGTTTGCTTCAGAAAAATATGAATCTCCCTTTACCACCCATACGGCAACGGATCTCTAACGAACTCAAGGCCCTGCTCGCTCTCTCCCTGCCGCTGATCGCTGCGCAGATCTCCCAGTCAGCGATGGGCTTTGTCGATACGGTGATGTCGGGTCGGGTCAGTTCTCTCGACCTGGCTGCCGTGGCGATGGGTTCGAGCATCTGGTTCCCCGCTTTTCTGTTTATGCTCGGCATCCTGATGGCGGTCACGCCGACGGTCGCTCAACTCTGTGGTGCCGGTAAAAAAGCCGAGATCGGTGCGCATGTACGGCAGGCGCTGCTGCTCGGTATCATTCTCAGCCTGGGGGTGTTGGTGTTGTTGCGTAATGCCGCGCCGCTTTTGGTCTGGATGGATGTCGACCCGCAGGCTCGGCCCCTGACTCTGGCTTACCTTGCGGGGGTCTCATGGGGGATGCCGGCGATAGCGATTTTTTTCACCCTGCGCCATTTCAGTGAAGGGCTCTCTCTGACCAAGCCGAGCATGGTCATCAGCCTGTTCGGTCTCGGTTTCAACTGCCTGGCCAACTACATTCTTATCTATGGCAAGCTCGGCTTCCCGGCATTGGGCGGCGCCGGTTGCGGTTGGGCTACAGCCCTGACCATGTGGCTGATGTGTCTGTGCATGCTGGTCACGGTCAGGCACGGCAGAGGCTATCGCTCGGCGGGTCTGTTTGATTGTTGGCCGCGTCTGGACTATGGAAAACTGCTCCAGTTGCTCAAGCTGGGTCTGCCGATCGGCTGTTCGCTGTGGATCGAGGCGGGCATCTTTGCTGTGATCGCACTATTGATCGGTTCGCTAGGTGCGGATATGGTCGCAGCCCACCAGATCAGCCTTAGCTTCTCGTCGCTCGTCTTCATGGTGCCGATGAGTATTTCGAGCGCGATTTCGGTGCGCGTGGGTCGCGCTATCGGGCAGCAGGACTTTCGCCTGGCCAGGCTTGCCGGTTACACCGGAATCGGCCTGACCGCTTTGATCGCGATCTCCAGCGCGGGACTGACCTTGATTTTCCCCGCCACCATCGCTTCGATCTACACTCGCAACCCCGAAGTCGCGGCCATGGCGACCGGACTGCTGATGCTGGCTGCTATGTTTCAGCTCTCCGATGCGGTGCAGGTCAGTACCGCTGGTGCCCTGCGCGGCTACAAGGATACCCGGGTGCCGATGGCGATGCTGATCGTCGCTTACTGGCTGATCGGCCTGCCGCTGGGATATAGTTTAGGTCTTACTTCGCTGGGGCCGGGACCGATGGGTGCCGCCGGTTTCTGGATCGGCCTGATCGCCGGGTTGACCGCTGCCGCCATCCTGCTTAGTTTGCGCCTGCGGGCCGTCAGCAGTCGTTACCGTTGGCGTCCGGATGAGTACCAGGGAAATAGCTAATCAAACATAAAAACCGAACCCCGTTCAGCAGGAGATAAGCGTAGATGTCCCTCGATATGAACCGTATGACACAACAGGTCGCTTTCATCGAATGTCTCGATCAGCTCAAGCTGGTACTGCGGCAAAATCTGGTGATGGATGAGTCCCGTCGCGAGAACAGCGCCGAGCACTCCTGGCACATCGCCACCATGGCGCTGTCGATATAGGGCAGGATGATTAAATAGGGAAGTGTCCGTTCGCAGTAACAGTTGAATATCTTACGGGTTAAAGTCCCGTCCGGGGAGTTATCCGTTCACCCCGGTAGCTCAAGGGAGCGGCGTTCTGGTAACAGAGGGTCGTAAGTTCCCAATTGGCAAAGC
>JAJRQB010000139.1 GCA_024280485.1 Deltaproteobacteria bacterium | reverse complement strand
GCGCTTCGACCTGTCACGCTTTGGCGCTGAAGTTTTGCGTGGTACCCCGCGCGAAGCTGATGTGATGATTATCTCAGGCACCCCCTTTAAAAAAATGGGTGAGGCGATTCTGCGGCTTTACGAGCAGATGCCGAATCCAAAGTGGGTGATCGCCATGGGCAGTTGTGCCAATTCCGGCGGTATGTACGATGTCTATTCGGTTATTCAGGGGGTCAACCAGATTTTGCCGGTTGATGTCTATATTCCAGGCTGCCCACCACGCCCTGAAGCTTTTATGCAGGGCCTGATTACTTTACAGAACAAGATTGCGGCAGAGGAACACCCGGCGCGGAGGGTGCTGGGACTCAATGGCGGCAGCGAGGGGACGACCGCTCCCATATTGATCGACGGTGTCAGCAAGAGCCGTGACCCTCGCGGCCCAGGTTTCGGTGCTTCGCAACTGCGCGGAAGTTCACGGCAACATCCCAACTTTGTTGCAAACCGCGATAGCATGACCTGGCGGCAACCGCAGCCCAAGGTGTTCTCTGATAGTGATTTTGATGAATTTTACCATCAGATCAGGCAACGTTTTAATGGTGAAGTCCTTTATGAAGAAGAGGCGGCCGACATGCCGACTCTGCGCACCTCGCCTGAACATTTGCCAGCGCTTTTGCGCTACCTGAAAGATGAGGCGAAACCTTGCTATCGTCGCTTGGAAGACCTCACCGCGATCGACGAGCGAGCGCGACAACGTCGTCCTGGTCATGATTATACTCTGGTCTATCATCTTCTGAGTTTTGAGCGTTGCGGCTACCTGCGTATCAAAGTGCCGTTGCGTAACAAGCCTGCGCAGGGGATATCGATCGTTGATATCTGGCCGAATGCCAACTGGTACGAGCGCGAAATCTTCGATATGTTCGGTATCGATTTTCGCGGTCACCCGGATCTGCGCCGCATTCTAATGCCTGACAGTTGGCAGGGACATCCTTTACGCAAAGACCACCCTTCGCGTGCCACCGAAATGGCTCCCTTCACCGTTGAATCGGCATTGAATATGTTGCCTGTCGACGGGGATCGTCTGGTCCCACTCGAGGGGGCTGATGACGGCTCGATGGTGCTCAACCTTGGGCCACATCATCCGGGGACACACGGTGTGTTGCGCCTGGTGCTGCGTCTGCATGGTGAAGAGATCTCTGACGTCGATATCGATCTCGGTTACCACCATCGCGGGGCTGAGAAGATCGGGGAACGCCAGCACTGGCAGCAGTTCATCCCTTATACCGACCGAATCGACTATCTTTCCGGCGTACAGAACAATCTCGCCTACCTCAATAGCCTGGAGACCCTGATGGGGGTCAAGGTTCCTGAGCGGGCTGAAGTGGTGCGGGTGATGCTGTGTGAGCTGTTTCGGTTGGCCAATCATCTGGTCTGGCTGGGAACCTTTGCCCATGATGTCGGGGCGATGACGCCGGTTTTCTACTGTTTCGAAGCACGTGAGAAGATCTTTGACATCATTGAGCTGGTTACCGGTGGGCGGATGCACCCCTCCTGGTTCCGCATCGGCGGTTTGCCGAAAGATCTTCCCGACGGCTGGCGACAGAAGGTTGACGATTTCACTGAGGGGTTCGGGGCGCGGATTAACGAACTCGACAAGCTGCTCAGCGATGGGCCGATTTTTAGAGTTCGCACTGAGGGAATCGGTGTCATCAGTCTCGACCAAGCGCTCGATTGGGGAATCAGCGGACCAAACCTGCGTGCTACCGGTTTCGAATGGGATCTACGCCGTAGCATGCCATACAGCGGTTATGATCGATTTGATTTTGATGTGGTGACTGAGACTGCCGGCGACAGTTACGCCCGTTATCGGGTGCGGTTGGAAGAGATGCGCCAGTCATTGCGTATTGTTCGTCAGGCCGCCCGCAGCATGCCAGCGGGGCGCTGGATGACCGATGATTATCGATATGGATATCCGCAGCGCGAAGATGGACTCAAGGATATCGAGAGTCTTATCCACCATTTTGTAAATGTTAGTAGTGGGCCACGTGCACCGTTCGGTGAGTGTTACCGCGCGACCGAATCGAGCAAGGGTGAGTGTGGTTACTATCTGGTGAGTGATGGTGGCAGCAGCGCCTATCGCTGTCGTATCCGTACTCCAAGCTTTCCGCATATGCAGTTGGTGCCTGACATGAGTCGCGGTTGGCTGGTTGCTGATTTGATTACAATTTTGGGATCGATCGATTTTGTCCTTGCGGATCTGGATCGGTGAACGGCGAAAACTTAAAGGTCAAGGGCGGTCTCGCGCAGAGCCGCAAAGAACGCAAAGAAGGGTAAGTCAAAACCATGAAAAATAAGGTTTTCTTTGCGTCTCGCCTCAAGGCGCCTACTTCTGGTGAGTGAGCATAAGCGAACGAGCGCGAGGCAGATTTTATTTTAGAATCGAGATTATGAAAAAACTGCTCCTGAAAAAAGAGATTGATGCCTTTCGCAAAAAGGCGCAGAAGCTTGAGCATCCACGTGAGATGGTGATTGATCTGCTGCGAGCGATCCAGGATCATTTTGGTTGGGTGCCTGATGCGGGTGTCGAATTGGCTGCCGATATTCTGGGGGTACCGCCGATCGAAGTCGAGGAGGTCGCGACTTTCTACGACAAGATCTATCGTCAAAAGGTCGGTCGCTACCCCATTCATATATGTGACTCGATCTGTTGTTGGATACGTGGTGGCGAAGAAATAGCTGCTCATTTGCAACAACAGCTTGGGATCAAGCTGGGTCAAACCACATCTGACGGTCTGTTCACGTTGTTGCCAACCTGCTGCCTTGGTGGTTGTGGTCGTGCTCCATCTATCATGGTGGGTAAACGTTTTTATGGCCATCTGACCTGTGATGGTCTCGATCAGATCATCGCCCAGTTGCGTGAGGAGGCTGTTGGATGAGTAGCACACCGCAGCTTCTGTTCAAAAATCGTATACCCGGGAAAACAGCCTTTTTAAAGGAATACTGTAAAACCGGTGGTTACAGTGCCCTTGTCAAAGCGCTCAAAACCATGTCTCCAGCCGAAATAGTCCAACTCGTTAAATCTTCAGGGCTCCGCGGGCGCGGCGGAGCAGGGTTTTCGACCGGACTGAAATGGTCGTTCTTCCCATCGGATAAGCCCGCACCAAAATATCTGGTCTGTAACTGTGATGAGATGGAGCCGGGGACCTATAAGGACGGTGAACTGCTGGCTGCAGATCCACACCAATTGGTCGAAGGGATGGTCCTCTCAGCGTATGCCCTGAATGTTGATGAGGGCTATATCTTTATCCGCTATGCTTACGAAGGGCAGTTCAAAAATTTACAAAAGGCGGTGGCTGAGGCAAAAAAAGCCGGTTATCTCGGCAAGAATATTCTCGGGAGTGGATTTGATTTTGAGCTTCATCTCCATGGGAGTGCCGGGCGATACATCCTTGGCGAGGAGACCGCCCTGCTTAACGGTCTTGAAGGGAAGCGGCCCAATCCGCGCATTAAGCCACCCTTCCCGGCGGAACGGGGATTGTTCGGGCGGCCAACCACTGTAAATAATGTTGAGACTCTCGCTAATATCCCGCATATCATAAATGGGGGTTCTGAATGGTTCAAGGGTTTGGCGCGTAACCCTGAAGGTGCCGGCACCAAGTTGTTCGGGCTCTCGGGACATCTCAATGTGACGGAGTGTTTCGAGCTTCCGGTCGGGATTCCTCTGAGTGAAATTGTTGAAGTTTATGGGGGTGGTGTCTGGAAGAGCCGCAAGTTTAAAGCCTGCCTGCCGGGTGGCGCATCGACCCCATATTTAACCGCAGAACATATGGATATCCCTCTTGATTTTGATACTTTGGCTGCAGTTGGTAGTCGTTTCGGAACAGCCGGGGTGACTGTCTTTGATGATAAAACCTGCATGGTCGCCGTTACCCTTAACCTGTTGCAGTTCTTTGCGCGTGAGAGCTGTGGCTGGTGTACGCCTTGTCGCGATGGGCTGCCGCTGGTTTGCTGGTTGCTGGAGAAAATCGAAAAAGGGCAGGGAACCATGGGCGACCTTGAGATGCTTAAAGAACAATATCGCCATATCGGCGGTCGCAGTTTTTGTGCCCTGGCTGAAGGTGCGATGGGGCCACTCGATGGCCTGATGCGCTTGTTTGAACAGGAAGTGATTGATCATATTGAAAAAGGGCACTGCCCTTTTTAGGTAAGGAGTGAGGCGAGAGGTGTGAGGTGAAAACCCTTGCCCCTTTGACGCTTCAAGGAGCTTATGCCGACACTGACCATCGATAATCAAACCGTCATCGTTGCCGAAGGGGGCAGCGTGCTGGATGCTGCCATTGCACTGGGCATTGTGGTGCCGCATTACTGCTATCACCCTGCTCTCGGAGCTGTGGGGGCCTGCCGACAGTGTGCGGTGACGATTCTGGAAGGGAGTCAGAAAGGGCTGAAGATGGCCTGTCTGATTCCGGCCGAGGACGACATGCAGGTCTCAACCTGCGAGGAAGAAGCGGTCGCTTTCCGTGCCCAGGTCGGCGAGTGGCTGATGACCAACCATCCCCACGACTGCCCGGTCTGTGACGAGGGTGGCGAGTGTCAGCTGCAGGAGATGACGATCGGTGCCGGGCATGGTATCCGCCGTTATCGGGGGAACAAACGGACCTACCTCAATCAGGACCTCGGGCCTTTCGTCGCGCAGGAGATGAATCGCTGCATCCAGTGCTATCGTTGTGTGCGGACTTATAAGGATTACTGCGGTGGCGAAGATTTTGGCGTCATGGGTTCACAGCAACGTGTTTTCTTCGGTCGTTTCAAGGATGGTCCCCTGGAGAGTGATTTTTCCGGGAATCTGATCGATTTCTGTCCGACCGGTGTCTTTACTGATCGAACCAACCGCTTCAGAACGCGTTCTTGGGATTTGCAGCAAGCGCCGTCGATCTGTCCACATTGTAGCCTCGGATGCTCGATCCTTCCGGGCGGGCGTTATCAAGAGTTGCAGCGGGTCCGTGCGGGGGGGAATCGCTTAACCAATGACAGTTTTATCTGTGACCGTGCCCGTTTCGGTAGTGATTGGAACAACCATCCGAAGCGGCCCCGTGAAGCCCGGATCAGTGGCGAGAAAGTTGAATTTCCTTACGCGTTGGAACTGCTGGAGGAGCGTCTGGAGAAGCTTGTTGAAGAGTATGGCGGAGAGACGCTGCGTTTACTCGGGTCACCAAGGGCCTCTTTTGAAGCGAACCTGCTCCTCAAAAAGCTTGCGGAGAAATATGGCGCCCCGGCTCCCTATTATGACGCTCATCCACGGCGGGCCTTTGCTGCGCGCATGGCAGCATCTATCCCCAGTGGTCAATTGGCGTCATTAAAGCAACTGCGGGAGAGTGACTTGATTCTCCTGGTCGGAGTTGACCCCTTGGCCGAGGCACCGGTTCTAGCTTTGGCACTACGTCAGGCCGCTCGTGCAGGTGCTCGTATTGTTGCTCTTGATCCACGACCCCTTGAGCTTCCTTGCGACTTTGAGCATCATCCGCTGACACAAGAATCTTTACTCCGCGGACTCTCAGCTCCAGAAGAAAATGAGCTGCTGGAATCTTTACGCCAACAACTCGAAACTTCCCAACGGCCAGTTCTTGTTGGTGGTGGTGAACTGTTGGGTGGTGAGGGATTGCGGTTGTTGCTCCACTTCAGCGAGAGTTGCTGTGGGTCTCACGATTGCCTGATCTTTCCGGTACTCCATGGTCCTAACAGCTTCGGTGGTGGAATTCTAGGTGCCACTGGCGATAGCAATCGAAATCTGATCGAGGATCTTGAGAACGGTAATGTCCGGGCATTGATATGTGTTGAAACTGATCCTGCGATTGAACATTCAGAGCCGGGACGTATGCAACTTGCGCTCTCGCGGCTTGAACTTCTCGCAGTCTTTGACCATCTGCCGACCAATACTGTAGCGACTGCTGATATTTTCTTACCGACCCGAACTATCTACGAATGCGCTGGCACCTTCATCAATAACGAAGGTCGAATGCAGGCTTTCGACCCAGTTTTGGAGCCGGGCATTCCGATTGTCGTAACTGGTAGTGGCGGCCATCCACCTCGCCAGTTTGAAACGACTCCACCAGGCTCAGCGCCGCGTTCGGCAGTACACCTGCTGCAATGGCTGTTGAAGGATCGCAATGACCTTTTCGGCTTGCGACGCCAGATCATCAAAGAGCTTCCTTGTTTGCGCGACCTTGATCGACTTGCGGCTGGTGATAATGGAAGACGTATCGCCGATTGCGGGGATACGCTTGAGGAGAGTCGGACCGAAATTTGGGCACAAGAGGGGGAGCTGCAGGTCTTGCCGATTACGGCGCGCTATGGGAGTGATCTCTATTCGCGCTGGAGTCAATCTTTGACCTCGCGATTTGAGGAGCCATCTGTCTGGATTCATCCTGTTGAAGCAGCGGAACGTGGTTTTGTTAATGGGCAAAAGGTTGTTTTGCGGACCGTTGTTGGACACTTCCATTTGCCGTTGGTGTTCAAGGCGAAAATGGCGCGTGGGCGGTTAATCGTCCCCTGCCTGCCAGGGACACCCCTCGAAGTTTTTACGCCGGGGGGACTATCGCTCCCTTGTAAAATATATTCGGAGGTCGACAATGCCTGAATGGATGGTGATATTACTGTTGATTGTCGCCAAACTGGGTCTGATCTTCATGGTTCTGCTGACGCTGGCCGCCTATCTGGTGCTGGCTGAACGAAAAATTCTTGGCCGAATTCAGTTGCGCCCGGGCCCGAATCGGGTCGGACCTTTCGGGCTGATGCAGCCGTTGGCTGATGTTATCAAATTACTGACCAAAGAAGATTTTATCCCCACTCAAGCTGACAAGTGGCTCTTTTTGCTTGCGCCGGGGTTGGCGGCTGTGACCGCACTCCTTACTTTCGCCGTGGTTCCCTTCGGCCCACCGATAACCCTTTTTGGGCATGAAGTGCCGCTGGTGGTCTGTGACCTGAATATAGGGGTCCTATTCTTCCTCGGCCTCTCTTCGCTGGCCGTTTATGGAATGACCCTGGGGGGATGGGCCTCTAACTCGAAATATTCATTGCTCGGGGCGATCCGTGGGTTGTCACAGCTGATCAGCTACGAGCTTTCCATGGGGCTGGCGCTGGTGCCGGTCGTGATGCTGGCACGTTCTTTTTCCTTGACCGATATTGTCATGGCTCAAGCTGACGTCCCGTTTGCCTTAGTCAATCCGTTGGCCTTTCTGATCTTCCTGATCAGCGCGGTGGCCGAGAGCAAGCGGATCCCCTTCGATCTGCCCGAGGCCGAAAATGAACTGGTGGGTGGTTTTCATACCGAATATTCGGGGATGCGCTTCGGCCTCTTTTTCGTCGGTGAGTATATCAACCTGATTATCCTCGGCTCGATGCTGACGGTCTTTTTCCTCGGAGGCTGGATGGGCCCATTTCTGCCGGGGGTGGTCTGGTTCAGTATCAAGGTTCTGTTTGTTTGTTTCTTCTTTATCTGGGTGCGAGGCACCCTGCCGCGACTGCGTTACGATCAGTTGATGCATTTTGGCTGGAAAATCCTGCTCCCCTTGTCGCTGCTTAACGTCATATTGACAGGAGCCTTTTTGCTCTGGAGACAGGGATGATGGCGTCGCAAAAATTCACCAACTGCTGCGTTGCTGCGATGGCTCTCGCTACTTCGACGGACCTGAGTCCGCCTCTTTGCTCGAAAATCGCGCGCCTTGCATTTGGTGCTTTTTGCTTACCCATCAATCATTTCGCCTTTTTAAGTGGGAGGCAGGGATGAGTATCTGGCGCGACATCAAGGGGACCATCGAGCCATTCTGGATCACCCTGCGAAATATGTTTCGTCCGGTGGTGACGGTTGAATACCCGGAGGTTCGTACTGAACTTGCTCCACGCTATCGTGGCCGTCTGATTTTGACGCGGGATCCAGATGGCCAGGAGCGCTGCGTTGCCTGTTATCTGTGTAGTGCCGCTTGTCCGGTTGATTGTATTTCGATGCAGGCTACTGAAGCTGAAGACGGGCGGCGTTATGCGGCCTGGTTCCGGATCAATTTCAGTCGCTGTATTTTTTGTGGCCTCTGCACCGAAGCCTGCCCGACCATGGCGATTCAGGTGACTGGGTTTTTTGAAATGGCGAACCGCAATCCGCTTGAGACGGTGTGGGAAAAAGAGGAACTGCTGGTCGATCATTGCGGCCAGGAGCCTGACTACAATTTCTATCATCACGCCGGGATTGGCGTGGCGGCAGCTCGTGGTGAAAATCCCGGTGAAGATAAGCCGGTTGATGTTAAGGATTTAATGCCGTGAGATGTGAGGCGAGAGGTATGAGGCGAGAAAGACCTTGCGTCTCACCCTTCACATCTCATACCTCACGCTTCAGAAGGTGTTAAAAATGGCAACCTGGATTTTCTACATACTCGGTGCTGTTGCGGTGGTAGCAACAGCAATGGCGGTGACTCGACGGAACCCGGTGCACTCGGTGATCTATCTGGTTAACAGCTTCTTTGCGCTGGCGCTTATTTTTTACCTGCTTGGTGCACCTTTGGTCGCGGCCTGGGAGGTTATTATCTACGCTGGGGCAATCATGGTGCTCTTTCTATTTATTATCATGATGCTCGAACTCTCCCCCGGTGAAGAGGCAGACCGTCAAGGGCCGGGGCCGTTGCAATGGCTGCCGGTTTTGCTGCTTGGCGGTGCGCTGCTTGGCTGTACTCTGTTGTTGCTGCAACTTGATCCCGCAGGGAGCCAGGAGCTGCCGAACTGGTACGCGTCGCCACGTGATTTTGGCTATGCCCTTTTTCATGAGTATGCCCTGGCGGTTGAGATTGTCTCTTTTCAGTTGCTGTTTGCTGCAGTCGGTGCCTTCTATGTCGGTCGGCCCGCTAGCAGAAAAGAACGGTCGGGGGGAGAACGATGATCGTCCCTTTCCAACATCTGTTGATTTTGGCCAGTATTATCTTTTTCCTCGGATTGATGGCGGTGCTGGTGCGTCGCAATTTGATTATGATTCTGATCGGGGTTGAGATCATGCTTAACGCCGCCGGGCTGGTGTTGGTTGGGGCCAGTGCGTTCTGGCAACAGTTGGACGGGCAGGTCATGGTGATCTTCCTGATGGCGTTGACGTCGGCCGAGGTTTCGATTTCACTGGCGATGGTCGTTTATCTGAACCGGCGAAAGAAGACGATTGATGTGCGTGCTTTTGATGAGTTGAGGGGCTGATGGATTCTCGACTACTTTTCTTACTGATATTATTGCCTTTGGCAGGCGGGGTCCTTAATGCCTGTGTTGGCTGTCGTTTGCCACGCCGTCTGGTGGCTTTGCTGGCGATCAGCAGTATTCTAGGCAGCTTCCTCGTTACCATTGCCTGCTGGTCTTTGGCGGCCGGGGCTGGTACTCAGGTGAAGCTTTTTACCTGGTTGAGTAGTGCCGGTCTGCAAGCCGATATCGGTCTGTTGTTTGATCCGCTGGCGGCGAGTATGACCCTGATGGTTACCGGGGTTGCCAGCCTGATCCATATCTACGCTGCAGGCTATATGGAGCATGATGAGAATCAGGCACGTTTCTTCGCCCTGCTCAATCTCTTCGTCTTTGCCATGCTCTGTATCATTCTGGCGGATAATCTGCTGCTACTTTTCCTGGGGTGGGAAGGGGTTGGCTTTTGTAGCTATGGCTTGATCGGCTTCTGGTACGAAAATAAAGAAAACGCTCTCGCCGGCCGCAAAGCCTTTATCGTCACCCGGATTGGCGACCTCTTTTTTACAATCGCACTGCTCTGGCTCTTCGCTTTGGTCGGAACTGTAGATATCGCTGAGATCAACCTGCGTGCCAGTGAGCTCGATCCGACATTAATCACTCCCTTGGTCCTGTTGCTGTTGGGCGGGGCCTGTGGCAAAAGTGCTCAGTTGCCGTTGATGACCTGGCTGCCCGATGCTATGGCCGGCCCGACCCCGGTTTCAGCTCTTATCCATGCTGCAACTATGGTCACAGCCGGAGTTTATCTGCTTTGTCGGATGTTTCCCCTGGTTTCGCTTTCGACTACTGGTATGGCGGTCATCGCCTGTGTCGGGGCTTTTACTGCTCTTTATGCGGCTAGTTGCGCCCTTGCTCAACGCGAAATCAAGCGAGTTCTCGCTTATTCGACTATGAGTCAGATAGGCTACATGTTTCTTGCCGTCGGAGTTGGGAGTGTGGCCGCTGCAGTGAATCACTTGCTGGTGCATGCCTTCTTCAAGGCCCTCCTCTTCATGGGGGCCGGTGCGCTGATTCATTTGGCAGGTGGCGAGAATGATATTTTTAAAATGGGCGGATTGCGCAAGAAAAACCCACTGCTCTTTGGTTTGTTTTTGATTGGTATTCTTTGCCTGGCAGGCGCACCTCTGAGTGGCGGATTCTTCTCCAAGGATGCCATTCTGTTGGCGGCTTTTTCGCGCGGCGATGGCCTGTCCGCTTGTCTCTGGGGTGTTGGTGTGCTGACCGCAGGATTGACATCTTTCTATAGCTTTCGTCTACTTTACCTGGTCTTCTTTGGCGAATATCGTGGCTCAAAGGCAGGTCATTCCCTCTCGCCGCTACTTATCTGGACTCTGCCACCTCTGGCGCTGCTCGGTCTGTTCGGGGGGCTGATCAACTTGCCACACTTCTATGGTGGCCATGAGATGTTCAGTCACTGGATCGGCAGTACCCCAGCAGCTGATATCCCCGTTGTTACTGAGATCGGCCTGTTGGCGCTGATGGGCCTCGTGTTTGTTGCGGGCTGGTTGCCGGCACATCTCAGTTATCGCAACTTTAAGGAAGAAGCAGAGACCCCCTGGCGGCGTTTTTTGTTGCAGGGTTGGAAATTTGATGCCCTTTATGAACAGATTATCCTGCGTCCCTACCGATTTGTTGCACGTTTCTGCTGGATAGCAGGAGACCGTGGTCTGATCGATGGTGTGGTTGAAGGGATCGGTCGCACGATGTTGCACTGGGGTGGCTATTTCCGTCAGTTGGCGACCGGGCAGATTTCATTCTATCTGCAAGGTTTCGCCTGGGGCTTGTTATTGATGCTCGGTTGGCTGTTGTTAAAAGCCGCTGTTTAATAAGGATAGACGAACCGGATGAATCT
>JAJRQB010000138.1 GCA_024280485.1 Deltaproteobacteria bacterium | reverse complement strand
TGGAGCGGGAAACGAGATTCGAACTCGCGACGTCAACCTTGGCAAGGTTGCACTCTACCACTGAGTTATTCCCGCTCATATTGGCCCGCCGTGGCGAGCGGGGATATGTATAGCAAACCGCCTGACAAAGTGTCAATGAAAAATATTCAGAGACAAGAAAAAACTGTAAAGACTGATTCCTTAGAGAAGATGAACGATAAAGCTCAACCACAGTGAACTGTCAGTCAAGCTGACCGCTGAACTTCTGGTAGTAATCCCGATATTTCTTGACCCGCTGAACATAATTCTGAGTTTCATCATAGGGGGGGATGCCGCCGTAGCGCTTAACGGTAGTAGGCCCGGCATTGTATGCGGCAAGGGCATGATCGAGATTACTATCGAAAGTGTCCAGCATCTGCCGAAGATAGTAAGTCCCTCCATAGATACTCTGACCAGGGTCAAAAGGATCAGAGACGCCTATCTCACGCGCCGTACCTGGCATTAACTGCATCAACCCCTGGGCTCCTTTGCGTGAAACAACCTTTGGGTTGAAATCGCTTTCAACTTTGATCACAGCTTTAACCAGAGCAGAATCAAGATGAAAACGATCAGCATAATGATCTATCAAGTTACCAAGACTCAGCTCTTGTCCATCCCCACGGTAAAACTGATAAATAGTGTTGGTCGGAACATCTGTAAAATGCAGACGACCATTTTCATCGGTATAGCGATAAATGGTAGCGTCCACGGATGAAACCGAGATCAAAAAGAATATGCAGATAGGCACAAAATACATGCTCATACTTATAAATGATTAATCTTTCTGGCACAACTTTAATCATTACAGCAGGCTATTTCTTGACTTATCGCGATGGCACTTCAATAATGTCTGCTCTTCGGGAGACTAAAGCCGAAGCATCCTTAACTTTGAGAGAACATCTGCAATGAAACTGACAGCTGATTTTCTAGTAATCGGTACCGGTATTGCCGGTCTCAGTTACGCTCTGAAAGTCGCAGAAAAAGGTTCGGTCCTGCTCGTTACCAAACGGCAGATCGATTTCACGGCAACACGATTAGCTCAGGGTGGAATTGCCGCTGTTTCAAGCGTAGATGGCGATTTCACTTCCCATGCTGAAGATACCATGGTGGCAGGTGCAGATCTTTCCGACCCTGAAATTGTTGATCTGGCAATAGGTATGGGCCCCAAGGTGATCGAAGACTTGCTCAACTGGGGGGTTGAGTTCAGCCGCAATGATCAGAATAAATATGACCTGGCTCGTGAAGGTGGGCACAGCCATCGTCGTATTTTCCACGCGAAGGACGCGACAGGCCGCGAAATTGAGCGTGCCCTGGTTGCGGCAGTAGATAAGCACCCTTCTATTCAGATTCTGGAAAATCATATTGCGATCGACTTGATCACTGAAGTAATAAATCAGCAGCAAACCGATGAAAAGCGTTGTCTCGGCGCCTATGTCCTCGACATTGAAGCGCAAGAAGTCATAACCATCGGTGCACATTTTACGGTTCTGGCAACTGGCGGTGCCGGCAAGGTTTATCTTTTCACCTGCAACCCTGATGTTGCTACAGGTGATGGCGTGGCAATCGCCTGGCGCGCTGGTGCTGCAGTTGCCAACATGGAGTTCATGCAGTTCCACCCCACCACCCTCTATCATCCGAATGCTAAATCCTTTCTTATCTCAGAAGCAGTCCGCGGTGAAGGAGCCATTTTACGCCGCAGCGACGGCACTGCTTTTATGGCCGATCAACATCCGTTAAAGGACCTCGCACCTCGCGATATTGTTGCCCGCGCCATCGATCATCAGATGAAAAAATATGGGGATGATTGTGTCTTTCTTGATATCACTCATAAAGGCGCAGAATATATTCAGGAACGTTTTCCAACCATTTACGAAACCTGTCTCGGCTACGGTATCGACATGACCACAGAGCCGATCCCGGTCGTCCCCGCAGCTCACTACATTTGTGGCGGAGTTCAGGTTGACTGTCATGGCGAGAGTGGCGTTAACAACCTGTTTGCCATTGGAGAGTGTGCCTGCACGGGTTTGCACGGTGCGAATCGTCTTGCCAGCAACAGCCTGCTCGAAGGCGTTGCCTTTGCCGAACTCGCAGCACAGACTTCACTCAAGCGCCTCGCCTCCTCACAAGTGGAGTTCCCCAGCATCGCACCCTGGGATAGCGGTAATGCAACCGACAGCGATGAGGAGGTCATCGTCGCCCATAACTGGGAAGAAATCAGACGCTGCATGTGGAGCTATGTCGGCATCGTGCGCACAACCAAACGCCTGAATCGCGCGCTCAATCGTATCCAGTTGATCCAAAAAGAAATCATTGAATACTACTGGGATTTCCATATCACATCGGATTTAATTGAACTTCGCAACATTGCGACCGTGGCAGAATTGATCGTCAAAAGTGCCCTCCAGCGCAAAGAGAGTCGTGGCCTGCATTTTACCCTCGATTTCCCGGAACGTGATGATCTGAATTGCAAACATGACACAATTATTCCGGGCGCTTCACCAGCCCCGAAACAATGAAGCAGGATAATTGAATATGAGTATCGACGAAATACGCATAGCCATTAATCGCATAGACAATGACCTTTTACGTCTATTCAATGAACGCGCATCTCTTGCCCTTGAAATCGGACATATCAAGAAAAACTTCGATTTGCCTATCTACGACCCGCGTCGGGAAAGGCTTATTTTCGAAAAGATGCAACAGGAGAATACCGGGCCACTCGACAACGCCGCAGTTGTTCGCCTGTTTGAACGTGTCATTGATGAAAGTCGCAGCCTGGAACGTGCTAAAAGCAAAAAGGGGTAACGAGATGCTGGTTATTATGAAAAAAAGTGCAAGCGAAAAAGAATTGGAAAGAATTAAAGAGTTTCTCGTCGAACTCGACTGTGACTTCCACCAGTCGACCGGCAGTGACCGTGTTATTTTAGGAGTTGTTGGCGACACACAGAATATTTCTGACGATCAGGTCCGTGCTCAACCGGGAGTCCTTGAGGTGTTCAGAATACCAGCGGAAGATTAGGCATCTGGCGTTATATTCAGACATAAAGCAGATCTTCTGATTTTGACCCCATCCGATTTTATACGTGGCCAAAAAGCCTTTGACCTTAAACCGCTACACACGGATCAAATCTGATCACTTCTGATAACTGCGGATCTAAAACAGATAAGAACGATAGATAAAATCATTTAAAATCAAATAGTTAATCCTGGATACCTAGCGTTTTACATAAGAAAGAGGCCCACCAATTGGCGGGCCTCTTTCTTATGACTTAAGTACAGTTTTCAACCGAGTGCCCAGCGAATAACGCCTAACGCCCGCTCTTAACCAACAATCTCTGTCCGGGTAAAGACCGCACGCAATACCTGGCCCTTCGCTTCGATATTCTCGCGCGCACCCTCTTCACGATCAACCAAGGTGATAATTCCGAGGACGACAAGGCCCTCTTCCTCAGCACGCTCAACCGCCTGAATTGATGATCCCCCTGTTGTGGTCACATCTTCGACAATAACGACTCGTGATCCGGGGGGCAGATTCTTACGCCCTTCCAACCATTGACCGGTACCATGGCCCTTGGGCTCCTTGCGGATGATAAAGGCATGAACAGATTGGCCTTCCAGGCTGGCAGCGATAGAGGTCGCGGTTGCGATCGGATCCGCGCCAAGCGTCAAACCGCCAACGCCATCGATAGGCCCCTCAAATTTCTTGACCTCTTCCCAGAAGGCCTTACCAACCAGCAAGCCGCCCTTGGCATGTAAGGTGGTTTGTTTGCCGTCAAAATAGAAATTACTTTTACGCCCCGAGGCCAGCGTTACTTCACGCTGTTCATAGGACATCTCGAGAATTATCGGTTTCAGTTCGTCTTTAATACTCATTTACTCTCTCCATATTAATAGAATCGCAAGGCGCGAGTTTCGAGATGAGGAAAGGCGTTCAGACTTCCCGCTTCGCACATCCTTGTTTCTCGTCACAGAACAGGCCCAACTGTTTGTCCGACTTCAGGCGCGGAAAGTGGACCGGGTAATTGCCGTTGAAACAGGCATCGCAAAAGGTCGCACCGGCCTCCCCTTCAGTTCCGACCGCCTTACGCAGACCCTCTTCCGACAGATAGCCGAGGCTATCAGCAGTAACATACTTGGCGATCTCTTCGACACTGTGTGAAGCAGAGATTAACTCCTTCCGAGAGGGAGTATCTATCCCGTAAAAGCAGGGATAGCTGACCGCTGGGCTTGAAATGCGCAGATGCACTTCAGTCGCACCGGCGTTGCGCAGCATCTTGACGATCTTGCGCGAAGTCGTGCCGCGCACTATCGAGTCATCGACCACGATAACCCGCTTCCCTTCTAGCAGATCACGAACCGGATTGAGTTTGATTTTGACCCCGAAGTGACGAATCGACTGTTGCGGCTCGATAAAGGTCCGGCCGACATAGTGGTTACGAATCAGGCCCAACTCAAAAGGGATTCCGGACTCTTCAGCGTAACCCATAGCTGCGGGCACACCCGAGTCGGGCACCGCGATAACCAGATCGGCATCTACTTTATGCTCACGTGCCAACTGACGGCCAGACTCCTTGCGCACGGTATAGACCATCCGGCCGTAGATACGGCTATCAGGACGGGCAAAATAGACGTACTCAAAGATGCAGGGGGTCGGATTCGTCTCTTTAAAGGGCTTGAAAGATTTCAGACCGGTCTTGTCGACCACGATCATCTCACCAGGTTCAATCTCACGGATAAATTCGGCGTCGACCAGATCGAAGGCGCATGATTCAGATGCGACCACATAGCCCTCATCGAGACGGCCGAGACACAAGGGCCGAAAGCCGTTGGGATCACGTACCGCGACCATCCGCGTTTCAGTCAGAAAGACAAGGCTATATGCGCCCTTGACAGTATGCAGGGCTTCACAGATTCGATCGATCAACGAATCGGATTGAGCCCGGGCCAACAGGTGGATAATCGTTTCGGTATCAGCGGTGGTCGAAAAGATCGAGCCACTCTGCTCAAGACGACGACGTACCTCTTCGGCATTGACCAGATTACCGTTGTGCGAAACCGCGATACTGCCGCGCGAGTAATCAACCATAATCGGTTGACAGTTCTTGACGTCATTACCGCCAGCGGTTGAATAGCGCACATGACCGATTGCGGCACGACCCGGCAGATGGTCAAATACCTGGCCCTTTTTGAAGACATCAGAGACCAGCCCCATCCCCTTGTGAGACCGCAGACGATAGCCATCAGAGGCAACAATTCCGCAGCCTTCCTGGCCACGATGCTGCAAGGCATAGAGACCAAGGTAGGTCAGGTTGGCAGCTTCGGGGTGACCGAAAACTCCAAAAACACCACATTCTTCGTGTAGTTTGTCAAACATTATATTCCTTCGATCCAGCAATTGTCCTGGTTAAGAACAAAAAAGAAAACTATTCACAGGGATATACAGGATGGGCAGGATAAGGAACTGAACCAAAGCCAAAAACACAACGCCTGTCCTTAGCCTTCATCCTCTTTATCCTGCTCATCCCTGTCAACTGCCTTTGCACTTCGCTGTGCCCCAGATTATCAGTGCACGAAAAGATACGAGCTATCCCCTAAAGGAGATGAGTGCGAACGTAATTTATTGCGTTCTGGTAGAGCCAAAGCCCCATCCCCTCTTCCGGCAGGTCCTCACGGGTCCAGCGCGGATGTTGGGTGTAGTGGACATAGGCTTCAGGGTGTGGCATCAGACCGAACACGCGGCCAGTGGGATCACAAACCCCTGCGATAGCAGCGATACTGCCATTGGGATTAGCCGGATATTCCATAGTCGCCGTAAACTCTGCATCAGCATAGCGCAGTGGCGCCAGATGCGCAGCTTCGATGTTCTTCAGGGTCGCGTCCGTGTCAACGACAAACTTCCCCTCACCGTGACGGACTGGCAGATATATCCCCTTAAGACCTTCAGTATAGATACAGGGGGACTCAGTATCGGTCTGCAGATAGGTCCAGCGGTCGATGAAGCGGCCACAATCATTATGGGTCAGGGTGCAGGTCTGTTGTTGATAGTTCTGCTCTGTCCCTGGTAGCAGGCCCATCTTGACCATCAATTGAAAACCGTTACAGACACCCATGATCAGCTTACCGTCTTTGATAAACTGTAGTATCTGCTCAGCCAGTGAAGCACCGCCACCCGC
Organism: Deltaproteobacteria bacterium; assembly: GCA_024280485.1. GTDB lineage: Bacteria > Desulfobacterota > Desulfuromonadia > Desulfuromonadales > Geopsychrobacteraceae > Geopsychrobacter. Next base: position 24,747 of record JAJRQB010000138.1, on the reverse strand, counting down.
AACAGGTGCGTGCATCAGGCGGTTGGCACCAGCCTTGGCGCTGCCGAGATCATCACCATCGAGGAACCCACCCGCCAGGTTAAGAAAGTGATAATCCTCCAGCTTGACCCGTCCAGCCAGTAGTTCTGCGATATGTACCGCCTCAGCGATCTCCGAACCGGCCAGGCGACAAGCCTCTGCAACCTCACGCTCACAGTTGGTCCCGTTGCCGGCGATTACCAGTGATCTGACTTGTTTTGCCATGATTAAAGCTCCCGCAACGGCGCCTGCCACGCCTCTTTATTCTGTTCGTTGACCGAGTCGATCAATTTTCTGCTGCCGCGACTGAGGGACAGTATCGGCGCGGTCGTGACTTCACCGATCAATGCTGCGTCGCAATCCGCGAATAGTGTCTCAAAGGCCTGCTTATTTTCAGGTTTGACGGTCACCGCCAAGCGGCTCTGCGATTCAGAGAAGAGCAGTGCACTGTCTGAAAGCTCAGCACTAACCACCATCTTATCGAGATCAGCACAGATGCCGAAGCCGCCAGCGAAGGCTTTTTCAGCCAAAGAGACAGCCAGACCACCATCTGACAGATCGTGGCAACTGCGCAGCAATTTCTGTTGCTGAGCACGGTTGACTGTTCGGTAGAGATGCAGCGCCTTTTGAGAGTCGACCTGTGGCACATTAGCTCCCAACTCTCCGCACATCCGATAATACTCGGAACCGCCCAGCTCATCGGCCGTAGTCCCAAGCAGATAGACCAGATCGCCCGGAGTTTTGACATCCATGGTGACAGCCTTGCGCACATCGTCAATCTTGCCGATCACCGAGAAAAGCACCGTCGGCGGGATAGAGATCTTGGTCTCGCCAATATGGTAGTCGTTCTTCATCGAATCTTTACCACTGATTAGCGGCACGCCGAAGGCCACACAATACTCGTAGAGTGCCTTATTGGCACGCACCAACTGAGCTGCCTTGTAGGCGCCGTCAGGGGTGCGCTCACTCTCAACCGGATCACACCAACAGAAGTTATCGAGACCGGCAACATGTTCGATATTTCCACCGACCGCTACATAATTCCGCAGTGCCTCGTCTATCGCACAGGCCATCATGTGATAGGTATCAATATCACTGTAGCTTGGACAGATGCCGTGGGAGGTAACAATCCCCTCAAAACTATCGAACAGCGGACGATAGACAGCAGCATCGCTCGGCCCGTCATTGGCGACCCCCGTCAGCGGTTTAACCACCGAACCGGCTTGAACCTCGTGATCGTAACGACGTACAACCGACTCCTTGGAACAGATATTCAAGCGTCCGAGCAGTCCGAGCAGATCGGTCTGCAGATCGCGTCCTGAAAGCGCCGGTTCCTGATGTCCTTTGATCTCCCACTTAGCGGGAATCTGCATCTGCGGAACACCCTCGTGAAGGAATTCCATATCGAGACAACAGACAGTTTCACCCTCGTAGAGGCAATGATAGTAGCCTGAGTCGGTGAACAGACCAAGATCGGTCGCTTCAACGCCCATCTCTGCTGCGAGCTGCATAAAGGCAGCAAGTGACTCATCAGGAACCGCCAGAGTCATCCGTTCCTGTGCTTCAGAAATCAGAATCTCCCAGGGCTGCAAGCCGGGATACTTGAGCGGTGCACGATCGAGGTGCATCTCAAGGCCGCCAGTATCTTCGGCCATCTCACCGACCGAGGAGGAGAGTCCCCCTGCCCCGTTATCGGTGATCGAATTGTATAGACCGCGATCACGCGCGATAATCAGAAAGTCGAACATGCGGCGCTGAGTGATCGGATCGCCGATCTGCACCGCAGTTACCGGTGAGCCCTCGTGTAGCTCTTCAGATGAGAAGGTCGCGCCGTGAATGCCGTCCTTACCGATCCGTCCGCCGGTCATGATGATATGATCACCAACCTGCACCTGTTTTTCATGGCAGGGTTTGCCGTTCAATTCAGCCGGCATGATCGACGCGGTTCCACAGTAAACCAGGGGCTTGCCGGCGAAGCGATCATCAAACTGAATCGAACCGTTGACAGTCGGGATGCCACTCTTGTTACCGCCATGCTCTACCCCTTCGACCACACCATCAAAGATGCGGCGTGGGTGGAGCAGACGCGGCGGCAAAGGCTTGTCATAAAAGGGTGAAGCAAAGCAGAAGACATCGGTATTGAAAATCAGCCGCGCGCCCATGCCGGTACCGTAGCCATCACGATTACAGCCGACAATCCCGGTCAGGGCGCCGCCGTAGGGATCGAGCGCCGAGGGGGAGTTGTGGGTTTCAACCTTATAGACCATGCTCCAGTCATCGTTGAAGCGGATGACCCCGGCATTATCCTTGAAAACCGAAAGACAAAAATCATCCTTCCCCAGATTGTTGCGGATATCACGCGTGGCCCCGACGATATAGGTTTTAAACAGAGAATCAATCGTCTCTTTATTTCCCGCCTCATCTTCATAATTGATTTGAGCTGAGAAGATTTTATGCTTGCAGTGCTCACTCCAGGTTTGAGCCAAAGCCTCCAGCTCAACATCAGTCAATTCAGGGCCCAACCCCTTTTCGCTGCGCTTGGCTTGAACCTGTGGATCGTTGAAATGGGACTGTAAAGTTTTCATCTCAATCAGATTGAGAGCCAGCATGCCGTCGCGACTGATCTGCAGCAACTCTTCGTCACTGACATTCAGATTCATTTTTTGCACACGTGGTTTAGTCGTTGTATCGACCCGCGGAATACTCACCGGCACGCCTTTGGCGGGGTCAAGTTCATCTTTCATCAAGATGGTCCAGCGCTGAATCAAGCCGTTCGCCAAGAATCCGCTGGTGACCTGTTCGGCTGTCGCCTTGTCGATAGCACCAGAGAGCAGATATTGCACCGAGGTATAGACTGCTTCGCCATCTGTGAAAGAACGGCCGGTCAAATACTGAATCGCTTCGCGTGCGGTACGACCAATGTTGTCGGTAACACCAGGGCGAAATCCGACCTCGATCAGCACATCAAAATCGGTTGCCAATGGATGGTCAACAGCAACATTCTGAATCACCGGGTCACTGAGTGGCCCTTTGGCTGCCGCATCAATTTCCGCAGAGCTTAATTCAGCATCAACGGTATAAACATCCAACGTTCGTACTGCTTGCAATTCAAGGCCAAGATGCTGACGGATCTCATTCTTGACCCGTTCACCACGAGCGTCGCGGACACCATCTTTAAGACCAACAACTATTCTACAAGGCATTAAATACTCCATAAATCTGAGATACGAGACCAGAAGCGTGTGGCGCGAGACGAGAAAAAACATTTCTCACTTCTCACATTTCGCTTCCCCGTTTTAACTTCTCACCTAAGGCTGGTTCAGACACAGTGGCGAAGAAATCATGACTGACCTCCGCCTGCTGACCAAAAAATATTTGAGGATCGCAACCGGGAGTAGCAGCCAGGCACTGGCTGATCTCCTGATGCGCAAGATCCGGATGATTATTCTCACCACTTAAGTGTGCCAAAAAGATGGCTTCCAACCCGTCCCAGGCAAGTTGTTGCAACAACTCAGCTGCATCACGATTAGACAGATGTCCGAGACGGCTCTGAATCCTCTGTTTGACTGACCATGGATAAGGGCCATCGATCAGCATTTGTTCGTCGTGATTGGTTTCCAGCACCAGTATGCGAGAACGTTCCAGACAATTAACAACCAATCTTGTCGAGAGTCCCAGATCTGTCGCATAACCGATGCGACCTTCATCGCAGTCGATGACAAAGCCAACCGGATCGACCGCATCGTGGGTTGTCGAAAAGCTCGTAATCTCAAGATTGTGCAGCGTAAAGCTTTCACCAGCTGAAAAGTATCGCAGATCCTCAATAGGTCCAAGACGTGTGATTGCCGCAGCAGTTTCCGGAACTATATAGACAGGAGTTTTGTGGCGTCGCGCCAACGGGCCGATACCAGTAACGTGATCATGGTGTTCATGGGTTACTAATACAGCATCAAGGTCATCTGCGCATAAATCTATTTCACGCAGGCGGCGATCAATTTCGCGCGCCGAAAGGCCAGCATCGATCAAAAGGCGGCAACCATCCGCTTCGATCAGTGTCGCATTGCCACGACTTCCACTGGCTAGCAGACAAACACGCACAAAAATTAATGTCCCTTTCGACCCCCAATAGGCGTTGCTCTTATATCCCAAAATCGCCATTCGAGGCAAGCAGAAAAGGGGAGCCTGAAATAGAGATATAAGGAGCTTTCAGCGGTTTTTAACCATCAAGATCGAACAATTAAAGCATGCTTTTAAATTGTCTGTGAAATTTCATGAAAACTAGATTTGCAAATTAGTTTTTTTTGTATAATCTTACAATCACAGAACAAAGAAAAATCCTTGTTCTTAAGTGTATTTCTAGCTATTTCACTGCAGGCAACCCATCGAAGGAGCAGAAGACATCATGGTTCAAAAAATTGCAATCAACGGCTTTGGCAGAATCGGACGTAATCTGTTGCGCATCATGGCCCAAAGTGAAGAACTCGATGTGGTGGCTATTAACGACCTGACAAGTGCCGAAACTCTCGCACATCTCTTTAAGTACGATTCGGTTCACGGTACCTTTGCCGGTGATGTCTCAGTTGACGGCGAAAATCTGGTCATCAACGGCAAGTCTATTCAAATCCTCTCTGAAAGAAATCCGGCCGCACTTCCCTGGAGAGAGCTGGATGTTGAGGTCGTCATCGAATCGACCGGGCTATTTACCGCCCATGACAAGGCGGCCATGCATCTGGAAGCTGGTGCTAAGCGTGTCGTTATCAGTGCACCCGGCAAGGATGCCGACATCACCATCTGCATGGGAATCAATGAAGAAAATTTCGATCCTGAAACCCATAAAATCATATCCAACGCCTCCTGCACAACCAACTGCCTGGCCCCGGTTGCCAAAGTTTTGATGCAGCGGTTCGGCATTGTTCGTGGCATGATGACCACCATCCATGCCTATACCAATGACCAGAGTGTTCTCGATCTGCCACATCAGGATCTGCGCCGCGCACGTGCTGCCGCCATGTCGATGATTCCAACCACTACCGGTGCAGCCAAGGCGGTCGCACTTGTACTACCTGAACTGAAGGGCAAACTGGACGGCATGGCGGTTCGGGTACCGACCCCGAACGTATCACTGATCGATCTGGTCGTCGAAACAGAAAAAATGACCAACATTGAAGAAGTCAATGCTGCCATGAAAGCAGCCGCCGAAGGTAAAATGAAAGGGATTCTCGACTACTGCGAACTGCCTCTGGTATCCAAAGACTTTAATGGCTGCCCCGCTTCTTCTACTTTTGACTCGCTGACCACCAATGTTATCGGCGGCAACATGGTCAAGGTGCTGAGTTGGTACGATAATGAATGGGGCTACTCAAATCGGGTTTTTGATCTGGTTCGCTACATCGCATGTAAGTAAATCCTGCCGACATATAAGCGCCGACGAACCTTGCGAAGAGTCGGCGCTCTTTTTATTACTAGGAGTGCTAAATGTTCAACAAGCTAACAATCGATGACATCGATGTTGCGGGAAAGTGTATATTGTGCCGCGTCGACTTCAATGTCCCGCTCAATGAAGATCGGTCGATAACCGATGACACCCGAATCCGTGCGGCCTTACCAACCATCAGGCGCCTGCTCGATAAAGGAGCACGCCTGATACTCGCCTCACACCTCGGTCGTCCAAAGGGCAAAGTCGATCCGACCTTCAGTTTGGCTCCGGTTGCAGATCACTTGAGCCAACTGCTCGGTAAACCGGTCATCATGGCAAAGGACTCTATCGGGCCAAACGTGCAGCAACAAGTTGACGCCCTCTCCAACGGAGAGATCCTCCTGCTTGAAAATGTTCGGTTTCACGCCGGAGAGACTGACAACGACCCGGAGTTTGCAGCTCAGCTTGCTGAATTGGCGGAACTCTATGTCAACGATGCCTTCGGTACCGCCCACCGGGCCCACGCATCAACTGAAGGCGTAGCCCGTATCCTGCAACCTGCAGTCGCAGGTTATTTAATGCAAAAAGAGCTCAAATATCTGGGTGAAGCACTGGCGAATCCTGCCCGTCCCTTTGTCGCCATTCTCGGTGGAGCCAAAGTGAGTGACAAGATACTGGTCATCGAAAGGCTCCTGGAAAAAGTCGATAGTATCCTGATCGGTGGCGGCATGGCCTACACCTTCCTAAAAGCTCTGGGAATCGATACCGGGAGTTCACTCCTGGAAGCCGATCGCGTCGAACTCGCTGGCCAGCTTCTCAAAAAAGCTAAAGCAAAGGGTGTCAAATTTCTGCTGCCGGAAGATCACCTGGCGACCGCAAAGTTCAAGGCTGACAGCCCCGCTCAGGTTTGCGACAACACAAATTTTCCAAATGATCTCATGGGCCTCGATATCGGCCCTGCAACCATCAAACGTTACTGCGAAGCTGTTGCTGCAGCAAAAACTGTCGTCTGGAACGGACCGATGGGTGTCTTTGAATTTGATGCTTATTCTCGGGGGACATTCGCGATAGCTGAAACCTTGGCAGCAGCAGACAGTTTGTCGATAATCGGCGGCGGTGACTCAGTCGCTGCAGTCAACAAAGCCGGTCTTGAAGCAAAAATGACCCATATCTCAACCGGCGGCGGGGCCTCTCTCGAATTCCTTGAAGGAAAAGAGCTGCCAGGCGTTGTTGCGTTGACGGATAAGTAATTGAAGCGAGAGATTAGAGGCGAGAGATTTGAGACGAGAATAGATTTATCTGACTTCTTACTTCTAGTTTCGCGCTTCTGCCTTCTCACTTCATTTTTCAGGAGTAAACAACATGCGTAAACCATTAATAGCTGGCAACTGGAAGTTGAATAAGAACATCACCGAATCTGAAAGCCTTGCCCGTGCGCTGGTTACAGATCTGGCAGACATCACAGAGACAGACATAATCATTGCGCCGATATTTACCGCCCTCAACCGCGTTGCTGCGATTGTTGATGGTTCATCGATTCAACTCGCAGCGCAGAACTGCTATCCACAAGAGACGGGAGCCTTTACCGGCGAACTGTCTCCAACGATGCTTAAGGACGCTGGCTGTGGTGCAATTATCATTGGCCACTCTGAGCGCAGACAGCTTATGGGTGAAACGAACGAATTCATCAACCTCAAGGTTCATGCAACTCTCAACAGCGAGATGCAAGTCATTCTCTGTGTCGGAGAGACTCTTGAAGAGCGTGAAAACGAAGAGATGCTCGAAATCCTGACTGCTCAAATCAAGGGTGGCCTCGTCAACGTACCCGCTGAGAAGATGCAGAATCTGGTGGTTGCCTACGAACCCGTCTGGGCAATTGGAACCGGGAAAACCGCCAGCAACGAACAGGCCCAAGAGGCTCATTCGTTCATACGTGGCCTGATTCAAGGATTATACAGCCCCGAGACCGCTGAAGCCTGCCGAATTCTCTATGGAGGCAGTGTCAAGCCAGACAACGTCGACGGTCTCATGGCTCAGGCTGACATCGACGGCGCCCTGGTCGGCGGAGCCAGCTTGAAAGTAGAAGACTTCTGTAGAATCGTTAAGTTTGAAAAAGCCGGGCACTAGGCGCTCGGCGCCAGGCTCTAGGTTTTAAACCAGCGCCCAGCGCCTAATGCCCTGATCCGAAAAAAACGGAGTTCTCACATGAGATACCTGCTCATTGCAGTTTCAATCCTTGCGGCCTTACTTTTAGGGTTACTGGTTTCACCACTTCTGACACCCAGGCCTAAGCCGATAGAAGGATTGTTGGTTATCAATCAGCGGATATACCAACCGCAAGAGCTGGAAAAACGCTTGCGGGCAACTCCGTACCACTTTAATAGCAGAGGTGAACTAATCACCAATCTCATTTATCAAGAGCTCCTTCTTCAGGAATCAAAGAAACAGGGTATCGATAACGAAAATGAGTTCCTGCTGTCGATGCGGAATTTCTACGAACAATCGATGATTAAAACTCTGCTCGACCGCCAGTATAAAGATCCTGTCCACGACCCAAATTCAGCCCAAATAGCATCTTGCCAACCATTTCTAGACAAAACATTCACGCTTCAACGCTTCGATTATCCGAGTTATGAAGCAGCCCGATCAAATACCGCAACCGACAGCGAAGAGTTCAACCTGCCTTACCTTGATCTCCCTGAAGATACTCGCAGCGCACTCCTGAATCTAAAGGGTGGCGAGCTTTCACAGCCGTTGCTTACCGGCAGTAGTTGGTTCCGTCTTCAATTGATCGATATTAGCCAGCGACCTACGTCGACCATTCCCTCAGTCGTTGAACAAGAAGAGCTCTGTCGCATAGAGCTCAAACGACAATCAATCCAGAATTGGGTTGATGACCTCTATCGGAAATCAACGATTGAGTTACCTGCTGAATTAAAGGAGAGGGGCAATGGCTAAAAAATTTCAACGTCGTAAACGTAATTATTTAATCAACAAAGATCTTCAGGGAAAACTCGTCCTGCAGTATCTGCTTCTCGCCCTGGCTGGAATTATAATCCTCGGCTTTCTCTTCGAGGTAATCTCATCTGACCACCTCACAATCAGCTACGATAACAACGTGATTGAAGTCGGTAGCACAACTCAGATTTTGCTTGAAGAACAGTTTTATAACGGGTGGATTTTTCTACTCTTAGGCGGCACACTGATTATCCTTATCACGATCGTCTGGACCCACAAGATTGCCGGACCTCTCTATCGCTTCGAACAGACGATCAAGGCCATGTGCAAACGCCAACTCGATCAGACAATCTACCTGCGCAAAGGCGATGAAGGCAAAGAACTTGGGACTAAAATCAACCAACTCAACCAGCTATTAATTGATGATATCTCCAAACTGAAAGAGAGTGCCTGCAATCTTGACGAGAGTAAAGAAAAGCTGGAGATACTGGAATTACTGAATAGCTATCAGCTGCCAGAAGAGACAACTAAACCCGACTGACAACGGTAACGCATGGGATATTTACGCCCTCTGCTGTTGACCCTTGTCGCACTCGGATTACTTGTGGCACAAGTGAATGCAACAGAGATTAAAACTGCTTTCGCGGTGATTAAATATACTGACGAGAGCCTGCTGAAAACCTTCAATAAAAAGGTCGGGCGGAGTAGCTACGGCTTTAGTTTTGGTCAGAAAAGCTCAGGCACAACTGACCAAGTCGCTCGCAGGCAGGTTGATCAATTGATTGGCCGCGTGCAGGAAATCCTCGATATGCGCCCGGAGGGTCTGCATTTCACCATAGAAATTCTCGCCACCCCGAAACAGATCCAACAGGTCTACAAGAAGGAATATGGCCGTTCGGTCGATTACATAGCCTTCTATTCACCACGCAGTGAAACCGTCTATTTCGCTGCGAACAAACTCCGAAGAACAGTCATCGCCCACGAAATCGCCCACGCCGTTATCGATCGATACTTTGACAAAGCCCCTCCCGTAAAGATCCACGAATTGCTCGCACAGTATGTGGAGAAGCAACTATAAGTACTTGCCAGCATTCAGGTTAATGGCCTTGCGTAGTGCCATTACTGAATTTGCCCATCCCCACTACTCAATCCTACCCGTTTTTCACTAGAGCTCGAATTATGACTTGACAGGTAACCATTAACGATGAGCAAATGGTTACAACGATTACCGAAAAGCCACTCCCTAATCAGGGAACGGAAAGCCACGGGTCCTGTAATTAACTCAGTGACAGCCGGGTTACCGAAGGATATCAGGGTCAACTGCCAACAGACTCGGTCCGGAGGCTTCAAATGATTACAATCAAAGCAATGCTGTTCTTCCTCATTATCGCAACGTGTCACTTGTCGGCACTCTTCGCAGATGCTGCCGAAGTGAAAACCGCCTTCGCGACCGTACACTATGAAACAAAAGATAGCTTGAAATATTTTAACTACAAAATTGGCTGTGACAGCGACGATGGTGTTTGCCTTAACAGTAAACATCTACCGGAGATTTCAGCCGGGATGTTGATAAGTTCGATTGTTGATCGTATTCAAAATATACTTGGGATGAAAATAGCCGGTTTGAATTTTCATATACATCTGCTGTCATCAGAAAAAGACGTACAGTATGTGTATAAAAAGATTTACGGGAAGGACGTCAACTATATTGCTTTCTATTCACCCAGGAAAGAAACGATCTATATAGCAATCGACACCTTGAGGCGTACAGTCCTGACACACGAGATCACTCATGCCATTGTGGATAGATATTTCAAGAGGTCACCACCGGTCAAGGTCCATGAACTTTTAGCACAGTATGTGGAGAAGCAGTTGTAGGAGCGCGAACAAAAAGGAGCACGAACAAAAAGAAGCTTGAGCTGGCAAAAGGGTTTGAACTGGCAAGGACTCGAACAAACAGAACAAAAAGCACGTCCGTTCCGCCTCAGCCTGCTCCGCCTCAGCCCGGTCCTAACGCCCCTGCAGTTTTTCCAACCTCTTTCTGACCCAATCCTGTCGTGGATCTATTAACAATGACGAACGAAAAGATTCTATTGCGAGATCACGAAGCCCTTCACTTTCATAGATAACACCTTGACGTGCAAGGAAATGTTTATTCTGAGGAAAAAGTTTCAAAGCAGAGGTCAGCAAACCCAAGGCTTCGGCATTACGCTTCGAGTCACCGAGAAATTTAAGGTAACGCCAGAAAATTCGGGTATTTGGTGGATTATCGTTATGAACATACTGAATGCCACGCCGGTAAGCCTGTTCCGCCACTCCCAGATCCCCCATCTCCTGCATGAAGTCTGCATAAACAGACCAGGGTAAACTGATTTCAGGCAAGACATTCATCATCATGTTTCGTTTAACACCCTGCAAGACAAGATGTTGAAGGACTATTGGCGTTTGCTCTGGTCTTAAAAGCAATCCGGACTTAAACACCTTTAGACCCTCTTCCAGTCGCCCCTGTGCTATTAAGAAATCTGCCAAGTCACTGTTTGCATCCCAATTCATGGACGCAGCATTTAATGCACCCTTCAGAACAATTTCAGCTTTATTTATGTCGTCCTTGACATAGAAGGTTCTTGCCGCTTGAAGCAGAGGTTGACTCTCAAAGGGTTTTAAATAGAGACTTTTTTTCAAATGATTTAAGGAATTATCGAAATGACCAAGCGAAAAAGTTGTAGTTGCTCGAATGAAGGGGTAAGTCGCATTTAAGGGAGAAAATTTTTCGGCGGCCAAAACAATTGCGTCATATTGTCTCAATTGGTCATCACCGGCCACTGCCAGATCCATTGAATCGGTTGTCGAAAATATTCTTTTTGCAACAAATTCTCCACCTGAAAACAAGACAATCAAGAGCGTTGACAGACTTAAAATTACACTCAAACTTCTTTTCCATGTGGTTGAAAGTTCAGGCAGTTCAGATGATTTCCCCTGACGGCTACTGTGACTCGCAGAGACTAAAATTGAAAAAAGTAAAAACAGATAAAGAGCATTTGCGGGAATAGCTAGATTAAAATCGGTAACACTGTGCATCAGAATGGCACTAAGCCCGGAAAGAGCGCCAATAGCAGCAAGTCTTGCAAATTTACTCCGCCGCCTCTTCAGGGCCGGAATGACCGCTCGAAACATGCTTAACCAGAACCAAAAAACGAATCCAACTCCGACAAGTCCAAGGTCGGTCAATAATTCAATGTAATCGTTATGGGCGTGGTCAACCACAAGACCATGCGTCTCTGCAGATTACCATACCGGATAAGCATCAATAAATGTTCGAGCTCCACTCCCTGTCAACGGTGCTTCCCAAAACAGCTGCAGGCTGTCTGCCCAATATTCAAGCCGTTGATCCTTCAGACCTCCGGTCTCATAAAAGGTTTTGGAAAAACGCTCCATCAAAGGGTCCCAACCAAACAAACCACATAGGACGATGGAAGCAATGAGAATAATAACAAAAGCCAGCATGCGCCCATGCAGTTTTTTGTCAGCGACCAAAAGGACAAACAATACAAAACTGGAGCCCAAAAGACTGAGGGTCCCACCACGTGAAAGGCTGAAAAAAACAGAAACCATACCAAGGATTGAGATTAAGCCGAAAAGAAGGCCCTGACTTAACTGACTGTCGGTCAACAGATCAGTCAAACGATCACGAAAATTTCCATAGGCAACACTCGGAAAAGCCCACAGAGTCGAAATCACCAGGAGCGGAAAAATCATACCGATCAAGCTCGCATAATGGTTACCATTTACAAAACTCGCAAAATGATGAGAAGTTCTCTGCGGCCAATCAGCAAAAAGCCAGAACACCTTATCTCCGGGGATAAAGAACTGAACCAGACCCAAAAAAGCAAAAACCCCAATAAACCAGGTCACGTAATTCAGGAGCCGACGTAAATAGCTAAAATTGACAAACAGATTGGTGGCCACAAGGTAGAAACCTGCATAACCTGCATATCTGAAAAATTCATGAAGAGTAGCGGCTGGATTCAGAGAGAGAGGCCTCCAGGCACCTGGGGAAAGAATCCAGAACCCCTGTTCAAGATAGCTTGAATAACCGGAGGATATCAGACGCAGGACTGCTGGTGGCAAGGGCAAGGTTTGAAATAGGAGCCAACCACAAAAGAGCGATAAAGGTAACATCCCGGGAGGAAGTCGAAGGTCTTTCCCTGACCGAATAAGAAGTAATGGTAAAAACAACCCGGTGAACGATAAAACAAAACGGGCATAAGTGCCTGTTCCACCCATCCACAACGGCATCAGCATGAGCAGGAAAATAACCCAATACTGAACAAATAGCTCTCGTTTACTTACTCGACCTAAGGATTCAGGCATATTCCAATACTTTATTTTCAATAATCATGCGTGGATTTTCGTTCACCAATTTAAACGCGGCAGGACGACCGATTATTTTGACCGCCTGTTTCAAGCCTGCCTGCATCCGCGGAACTCGCCAATCTGCACCATGCGCATCGCTTGCGATAAAGTGAACCAAACCCTTTTTCAACATATAACGCGCACATTGACGCACTGGAGAACCGAAATCGCCAGCGAGGCTTGCAGCAGTCAGTTGGGCCAAAGCGCCCTGTTCAATCAGGGGTTGTAACAGATCCGGGTTTCGCAAAAGACTGCCGTTGCGCTCAGGATGAGCAATTATCGGAACGAGACCCGCAGAGAGTAAAGAAAATATGAGTTCTCCAGCAGAAACTGGCAAGTCATTATGAGGAAATTCAAGAAGTAAATATCTTCCGCCATTGATCGTGTGTGCGCGCATCTCCTCCAAGGGAAGAGTGTAGTGATTTTCCCCTCCGGGAAGCAACTGGAGTTCAATCCCTCGACCGGAGAACTCTGCCTCCAGAGAGGTGATACCCCGCTCGATACGTTCCATAGACAAAGCTGGATCAAGAATGTGAGAGGTCGACACAATATGGGTAATCCCGTCAGCAACAAGTGCACGGGCCAAAGCAATCGAATCCTCCAATCGCTGAGGGCCGTCATCCACACCAAATAAAATGTGACAATGGATATCGATCATGAGCGGGAACAGGCTGAGAAGAGGCTGGAACAAGCAAGAAAAAGACTTGACCGAACGAGATAAAAACAATTGGACAGCAGTATGAACAAGATTATTGAGTTATTGGGGTAAGTTTTTTGCGTTTTTGTTTCATCAGTGTTGCGAGCATAGCGGTAATGGAAGTGATTTCTGTTATCCACGTCTTTCCCATGTCCTTGGGGATATAGCCTATCTCAATCCCGATAATTATCTGTGTTTTCAACTCACCGCAGGAGCCTTTGGCATAATTGAGAAAACTCAAGGTTTGCCGTAAACTGTCTCGTTCTTCACCTTCAGCAATATTGCTAGGGATAGAAAGGCCAGATCGTGTTATCTGATCCTTAAAACCAAAATCCTTAAGATCCTTCAGGGCACAATATATCTCTGCGCTCAACCGGGAAGAACGCTTCCAAACCTCAAGATTCTCAAACCCCATATCCCCCCCCCAAGACCGTTGGAACAATCAGTGACTTTGGAACAATCAGTGACTTTGGAACAATCAACACCACTGGAACAATCAACACCACTGGAACAATCAGACTGTTCACGCTCCAGGTTGTTCGCGCCCTTGCCTGTTCCGAACTATCCTTGCCTGTTCCGAACTATCCTTGCCTGTTCCAGATTTTGTTCGTTCGAGCCGTTGTTAGTTCACGCCCCAGATTGTTCCAGATTGTCAGATCAAACATCCGACAGTTCCCTTCTGTCGCGTTCCGGTTCACGCCTGTCTGTCTCCATTTTTCGCTGTTCAACGCCGCCCTCAACCTCATCACCATATATTCCGTACGAACCATAATAATATTGGTAATAATGATCATTTTTTTTCAAGTCCAGAGCGTTGATGACCGTTCCCAGAATCGGCGCATTGACATCGCGAAGCATCTTAATCGCCGAACTGGCCAAGCCATAGGTCGTCAGTTTAGCGCGCAGCACCAGAATGGTTCCGCTCACCACCCGGCTTAAAATACGGCTGTCCGTAACCGATAAAAGCGGAGGAGAGTCGAGGATAATAACATCATATTTTTCTTCAAGTTTTCCGAGCATCAGATTCATCCGCTGCCCGGAAAGCAGCTCGGATGGATTCGGCGGAATTGGTCCTGAGGGGATCACGGATAGATTAGCGATCGGGCCTTCCTGCACCAGACCTTTCCCTTCACCACCGGCCAGCCAGTTTGACAGACCGGCATTGTTAGGCAACTTCAAAGCTTTATGGATGCGGGGTTTACGCATATCAGCATCTACCAGGATAACCCTTTTGCCGGTTTGGGCCAGCGACACGGCCAGGTTGACAGCGGTAGTCGTTTTGCCGGCGCCCGCAACGGCACTTGTAATCAGAATTCGTCCGGGCAAACCCTCTGTAGAGGAAAGCAGAACGGCTGTCCGTAAGCCCTTGTAACTCTCAGAAAAAGCACTGCGTGGCTGATCAAGAACGACCCGATCAATATCTGTTTCTTTTTCTTTCCAGAGTGAAACCAGGCCCAGAGTTGGTAGACCGAGTATTTTTTCAGTCTCTTCCGGATATTTGATTGTGTTATCCAGATATTCAATGAAAAAGGCCAGACCTATACCACCGAATAGACCAACGACCAGACCAAGCAACAGGTTCACTTTTTTGCGTGGTTTAACAGGTTTCAATGGTACCAGAGCCTTCTCTACGATCCACAAGTTAACAGGATCGGTCTCTCCAGTAATGCTTTGTTCTTTCATACGCAACATCAAAGCATCATAAAGCTGCCTGCTGGTCGCCAGCTCTCGCTTAAGGGTGTCGTACTGAATCGACTTTTCATTTAGGTTTAGAGCTTCTGCCTTGGTAGTATCCATCTGAGCACGTAAATTTTCTTCGGATGCCAGAGCAAATTCATACTCGTTCTTCGTGCCCTGAATCAAACGGGTAATCTCTTCGTTTTTTTTACTCAGGAGTATATCAAAATCGCCCTGTGCCTTAACCATCACCGGGTGTTTAACACCATATTTGGCGGATAATTCGCGAATTTTCTGCTCCGCTTTCAGGATCTCATCACGTAATATCTGCAACGTAGTGTTCTTAGTCAAACCAAGCATAGCTTCAGCAGCTTGAGGATCTGAAGCAACCTTACTGACTCGCTGATAAAGTTCCTGTTTCTCTTTCCGTCTAGTTTCAATCCGGACCAGAGCAGTGCTGATCTCGGCAAGTTTCTGCGGTAATACTGCGATACGATTTTCAACAGTCACCAGATTATTGGCCCGCATATAGGCCTGGACCTCTTCCTCTTTGACCCTTAACTTCTTACCTTCTTCATCTGCCTTGCTTGTCATCCATTCCAACGTGCGGCGTGTCGCATCCATCTTCATATTCAGCGACTGCTCGATATAAGCCTTGGCAATGGTATTGGCAATCAATGCTGCAAAATCCGGATTCGGAGACAGAAAACTGATATCCACCAGACGGCTATTCTTAACCGGCAAAACACTAATTTCTTCAGCCAAGTTTTCAGCCATAAGATCACCCAACTGGCGAGACTCGCTTAAATCCGCTACTACACCGATCAAACTCTCACGGCCCTCACGCAGACCCGGGGCCGAAACACTGTCACTGTCAAGATGTAATATTTCGATAACTCGTCGCGCGACCGCCTGGCTCCTGATCAATTGAAATTGTGTTTCATAAAACTCGGGATCATACGAGCTAAAACGGCCACCATCGGTCAGGTTGTTATTGGCAACCTTCTCAATCATAACCTGAGTGTTCCCCTCGTACTGAGGCGTAGCCGCCAGCGTACCAAGCACAACCAACACCAAGGTCACAACAAAAAAGCTGAGGACCATGGCGCGACGCTTATTAATGACGCGGAGGTAGTCTCTTAAATGAATTTCTTCGTTCATAGGTAACTTCGTGGAAAGGGCAAGAAATCAGAAGTTAGAAGTGAGAACTAGCCTGTTCTCGCCTCCCACCCCTCGTCTCGCGTTAACTGTTGTCTAGAAAAATGATTCCGGCACAACCAACACATCATCCGGTTGGACGATTTCGTTCATGGAGACGCGGCCCATAGTCTGTTCCTGGCCATCTACGATGCGAACCAGTCGCACCTTATTTTTGGCAGCGAGCTTGGAAAAGCCACCAGCCATGGTGATCGCCTTGATCACGGTCGTACCGTCCTTGATCTTGTAGGCATCCGGCTTGCCAACCTCACCGGTCACGTAAACCAATCCCGCTTTTCCAACAAAGACGTTGTCGTTATTGGCCAACACCACGTCAACCTCTGACGACTGCTGACCCATCAAGTCGGCCAAGTCGACCTTAATCTCGCTGAGTCCCTGGTCCGTTTTTTCATGCCGGATCGTCACCAGCGACCCGGCATCTTGTGTCAGGCCACCGGCACGAGAAATCAATTCTAGCAGACTCATTTCGCCCTGCAGTTCATACAGCCCCGGGCGGACCACCTCACCGATAATGACAATTTTATTGCTGCGGTATTCCTGCACCAGCACTGAAACCTGAGGGTTAACAAGATAACCGTCCGCCAGTTCTGCTGAAATGCTATCCCGAACCTGCTGTATTGTCAGTCCATCAACATTGACTTGTCCAATTAAGGGAAAGCCAATCTGACCGTCAGCGTCGACCCGTACCGTAGTGGTGAGGTCATCCATATCGTAAACCTTGATCAACAAAAGATCTCCCTCGCCGACCTGATAAGACATGCTGGCAGCAAAAACCGTCAGCGAGGGCAAAATCAAAAGCAGAAAAAAACTGAGTGCAATGAACTTTCTCATGGGGTATCTAAATTCCTGACAATTGATGATTAACTTCACTTGCGAAATATCTAGACTCGCCAATTATGGAACAATTATAAGATAAATCAAATCTATATGTCGAAAAAAAGATGCAGAGAAGCTTAGTCGTAAACCAAGTTGTTCTCTGCATCCTGGATATGTAACAACGCTCAACGCCTGGAACTAGAACCCAACGTTCAACGCCAGCCTTATAACGTCCCAGTCAGATTGATAAACAGACCGTTCGAATCATATTCAAAGTCGCTGAAATTAGAAGTACGCTGAACATAGTTATAGCCGACGCCGACTTCGAACCACTTTTGCATGGCGTAACCCAGCGACAGGCCCAGGGTCAGATAATCATCTTCCCGCTCCGCCGTTTTAGTACCAACCGTTATCGAGCCATCATAATCATCACGCGACCAGCCCGCATCGGCTGAAGCGATCATGCGCTGCCCCAGCCTTTGAGTGAATGTCGCGTTAAATGAACTGCCGAGGATACCATTGGTCCCGAAATCATCACTCTCTTTAAGCTTTTGCAAAACCTGAAAATTCAAATTATTTTTTTCTGTAAACTGATAATCGGCCTGCACTTCATAAATGAAATCATCACGCCCAGCCAGAGTACCGTTGCGATCCTGACTGCTGTAACCGAGTTTGATCATGGCCTGGATCTTCTCAGTTATATTGTAGTTAATTCCAAGAAAGGCATGTTGTTGAGTGTTATCGCTGTCGACATTGCTGTCGTAGACAATATCCAGAAAACTGTATTGTCCAAAAAATTTGGTCTTCGGAGACAGGGCATAAAAGAGATATCCTGTCACCGTATTATCATCGCGATCACGAAAGCTGTTGGCTGCAGCGTCATAATCAACCAGAAAGTTGCTATAAGAAAGGCGCAGTTTGATGCGCTCACCGAGCGGAACACTGCCTGTCAGTGAAATCAAGTTACTGGCAAACTTATTTTGCCCAACGAGTCTGCCGGTTGCATATGCATCATGATTCTGTTCATAGACTTCAGTCACAGCCAGGCTCAGACCACTGGTCAAAGTACCACGCACCAACCCCTGTAACTCATGAGTCGTAATATCTTCACTGTTGAAGTTCTTGTTACTCTTGATTCCGGCCTCATAGCTAAGGGAGGCATGAAAGGGTCGATCATCATCCTCGCCAAAACGACTAAAAGTTAAACCACCGGCAGAGGTAGAATCAGTAAGCAAAGGTACGGCTGGTTCCAATTGGCCAGGAAAGGCCAACCAGATGGCGGGTGTGATGATGGTTATATATTCCTCTTTTGCTTCGGCTGATGGCCGATTAAACAGGTTGTCCGTGTACACTTCTGAAAGACTGAGCGAGGGATGGAAATAACCACGCTGGGTCTCAAACAGGTCATCAGCTGCCGCGGATTGCCCCAAAGGAACATCGGTGGCACTCGACACCGCAAAAACCGGCACTGAAAAGCTCAGCAGCATAATAGTCACTGCCAGATAAATACGCATAAATCCTCCGCAAAATAAATACAAGTTGTACTGATAAATATTAACTATCAGCGCAAAGCTCAATAATCCGCTTGCGCTTCAGCAATGTTAAAGCTGGCTCGGGCTCACTGGATCTTTATCCTTTTTCGGTTTCTTGGGTGGCTTTGGTTTCTTCGGCCTATCGTTATCTTTCGTGTACCCCAGGCCGGCATCGGCAACATCAGCCGCAGCGATAGCCGTACTCATCATCTCACTCGAAACACCGGCATCTGCCATTTTTGCAAGAGCAACTTCTGAACTGATGCCAACAGAGGCAGCAGCAGTAATCAGGATACTCAATGGAATACGACGTAAATCGCAGGCGGCAATAATCGCCGCAAAAGAGATGTCCTGCTCAAGCGCAAGGCCCAAGGCCTGCTCAGCTGTCAACTCCCCTGCGTCAAACCTTGACATGACCGCTTCGACTGAGACTGCGTCATCGGCGGCCTTGTCCGCAAAAGAGACTGAAACCGATGCCAATAGAATCACAACCAGAAACAAAAGCCCAAACATCTTCTTCATAGTGAACCCCTTTGATTCATTGATTTAAAAACCTTTGAATAGTATCAGTGACCGGTGCCAAAAACAACAGCCGGAACCGTTTTAAGCAATAATTTAACATCCAGAAGCAAAGACCACTTATCTATATACTCCAGATCCATCCTCATCCACTGCTCAAAGCCAATCTCATTGCGTCCACTCACCTGCCAGATACAGGTGATCCCAGGCTTCATAGACAATCTGCGGCGCTGCCAGGGATCATACTGCACCACTTCAGCGGGAAGTGGTGGTCGTGGCCCAACCAGACTCATCTCACCCTTTACTACGTTGATAAGTTGCGGCAGTTCATCCAGACTTGTCTTGCGTAGAAGCTTACCAATCCAGGTCACACGTGGATCATTGGCTATTTTGAAGACCGGACCTTCCTGTTCATTCAACTCATCGAGATCTTTGCGTAGTTCCTCGGCATTACTCACCATCGAGCGAAACTTGTACAAGCCGAAAATCCGACCATTCAGTCCACTGCGTTCCTGACGGAAAAAAACCGGTCCCGAACTGGTCAATTTAATAATAGCGGCGAGCAACAGAAAAAGCGGCGACAAAAGAATAAGCCCGCAGAATGCAGCAACTCGGTCAACGACTTCCTTGACTGTAAGCTCGAAAACCCTCTGAGGTCCAGAAGAGAGCGAAACCATCGGCATCCCGACAAAATCACCAATAGAAAATGAGGCGACCGAGGGCTGATACTTAAGCTTGTGAATTTGCCAATCAGGGAGAATCCGGATATTAATGCCTAGTTCTTCAGCAAAAGCGATGTAATCCATCACGTTTTCAATTTTATTAAGTGGCATTGCAAAAACAATTTCATCGACCGTAAAATGGAGCAGAAAAGATTTGAAATCTGCCATCGAACCGATAACATGTACACCTTCTGCAACTTCCTGCTCATACGTGGAATCATCCACTTCAAGACAGCCCATGATTCTGTAGCCAAGATGGCTCATCGATTTGAGATAACGAATCAGATCTTTTGCACGTTCGCGACTCCCGATCACCAGAACTTCATGCGTATTCAATCCGTTACGGACCGAACGCCGGTGCAAAACCAGTCGCACATAGCGGTAAGAGAGCAAGAGCGTGGTATTGATAAGCACATAGAAAGCAATCAGAATCCGGCTGACATCACCACTATGCACCAGGTAAAGGAGCAATAGGACACCCGCAACTGATGAAACCACGGCCTTTACGATACTAATCGTCGTGCGCAGTCTTTCCAGTTGGCGGTCAGGTTCATAAAGTCTAAACATCTGATAGGTGACTGCACTTGCAAGCAGAAGAAGCGCAAGGACTAGTTGATGAAAAGCACTTGGGAATTGAGGTACGAACGTAAGAGAGCCAGCCTCATACTTAACTGCGGAAGCAAATAGAAACGCGCAGACCATCAAAAACAGGTCGAGAGCGTAAAAAAACTTACTTTTCATAATTGCCTTTTGAGAACCCACTCATATCCCCCGAAAAATCGCAAAACATGTAACAAACATAACCGAAACCTAACAAGTGAGCATTTTCCGTGCCGAACTAACTCTATGCCTGCGATATTCCTTCCGCTGGGCCTTCGCCATATATCAGAATTTGATATTCAGAGAATAAAGGTTGCAAAATATTGAGCATCGGACATTTTAAATGCGACAGATTACTAAGAACACCCTAATAGTCAGACACATTGTTTCAGATTTTAAAGTCACAATTACGCATTTGGACAATAGACAATCGGTTATAAGGCGAGACAGAGACTAACAGCGTCACGACCCTCTTCCAAGTAAACTCCAATGGGTGTCATCCTCATAATTCTTAAGCATATTCCTGCAGTTAGTCTACATAAATGGATACCAAACACTGTCATCTATCGTCAATGGGCGCTCCAGGCTGCACTGGTGGGGATCCGAAGACGAATCATGAGGAAGCGTATCCTTAGGCGTAGAAATTTACCCGTCTGTAAGGAGTATTTAGCTACCATTGTTGAAAACGATCAATTTTATTAAGACGTTGCAAGGGCAAAAACAGTGAGCGATTAGACGACAAATCGAACAAGGGAGAGTTCTCTTACCCCTGTATTAATACTGGGTGCGCACACGCAAATACCCGGCCTCATATATGAAGTCGGGTACAACATTCAAGCGTCCCCTCCTACACACCAATTGTTTTCAATCACAACCTTATGAAATTATTGTATTTTGCATATAAAATCAAGGATTAAGTGTGAGATTACGATTTCGCTTTATTCGAGCAAGAAAATATACACAAAACAGACCAGTAAGTCCGCCGGCAACATCAATCAACACATCATTTAAAAACGGGATTCTCCCCTCAACAAAAAGCTGAAGAACTTCAGTCGTACAGGCAAACCAAAAAACATCCTGAATGACTATAAAGGGTTGTAACTGAAGAGCACACAAGAAAACGCTAAATATTAAAAACCCGGCAAAATGTAAGAGTTTGTCGGAAGAAACCATAAAGTCCGGAAAATCATGATCCTGATTTTCTGCAATATCAGTTGAAAGTGCCGCCTGTATCTCGTGAATGAACGTCCCCGCCTGCCCTTTGATCTCTGATTTAATGTGAACCGGCATAAGGGTCCCCACAAGAATTGCGCTACTGGTTAGAAATAAACCGCAACGGATTAAGAGCTGTTTTTCCCGACACAAAGAACGCCGCAACAGAAAAACCAGAAAACCACCGCCCAAACAAAACGCCAGTATCTGACCATAGCGATAATTACTATTAGGTTCAGCGGCATGCAAACTCAGGTTCTGAGCCCACAAAGAACCTGTCGCATGGGGTAATTGCAGTATCAACTGAGTCGACTCAGCCCGCGGATCAGCAGAAAATGTCGTAGAATATCCTTGCCAAGGGTTGGTTCCGGTCAGATCAGCCACGTAATGAGGAAGATTCAACCAATGACCATCCTGATCATATCTGGCGAGAACCAGCCGACCCAGATACCAGGAACGGTCACCGGGCAGGATATCAACGCTGCGTAATTCAGCCGAAACTTGTAAGTGGGAAATATTTTCAGGCCAGACGACTGTCTGTCGCAGAGTAAGACTGTTCTCCGACTTATTATTTATGAGCAGGACCTCAGCACCAGAGAACGAAAGACTGCCTGCGTCTTGCCCCGAGAGTTGCCAACCCTCCAGTTGATCTGAAAAATCGGCATTGCTAAGCAACTCAGATCCCCTCTCAACAAAACGAGGAAATTGTTGATGGATAAACAGGACCATCAATACAAAGCACAGACCTATTAAAGTCCTTGCAGACAGGGGTCTCAATACTCCTCCTGTCGACCAGTCTAGCACGTCAACAGACTGAGGATTTCAGCAGTATTATCATTCATCAAGGCCTCTCCTCGACTCTCTACATTCAAACGCAGAACCGGTTACGTATTGGAACTGCGTAGGTTGAAACGCCTGTCAACAAAATCCATACTCTAGCCATCGGTGCGATTGATCTTCGGTTGGCTGGGTGCATAGAAACTTTCAACTCCGGCTACGGCTTTAATAGGGTCTTTCAGTTTACGATTAATCTCGCCACTCTCCGAGAAAAGTTTCGCCCGCTCGCCGACCAGAGCAGACAAGGGATTTCCTGTGCGGCTCATCAATTTCAACACCATCAATCACATAGTCAACTCAACATCCGGACGTTCTCTTGAATAACACAGGGGACTGGCAAAGTTCCAGCATCGCTTTAGCAGGTCGTTTGGCCGGCCTGAGGGAGAACAACCGCTCAGCCCATAGTCGTTAAACAGAAGAAGACGTCAAGTAGTAGCAGGACTTTACGAATCATGAGAACACTCACAATTATTTCCCTTGCAGACCCTGAATATTCAAAAAATTAAAAATGGTGAAAATAAAATAACAATTGGAGGAGAGTAACACCGACCCCATTAGATTATTAATTATTGCAACTTAATGATTAATGAGAGCAACAATACCAAGAATTGCAACAGGCATTCCAATACTTCCAACAGGTCTAATTAAAACAAAACCTCGGCGTTCCAAACCATTTTATCTGCAGGGATACGCAGGATGGGTTTAATGAAAACTAGACATAAGGCAAACTGGGCCAGGTCTTTAGGGTTTGAACTATCCGTGTTATCTGTGTAAATCTGGGGCTAAATAAGCGCTTCAGGCTTTCTTTGCCACGGATACAATCTGATTTTCGCTGATGACTGCACATGACCTATCCTGCTAATCCTGTCCATCCCTGTTAAACAGAACTTCAGGACTTAGCCTATTATTCACAGGGATACGCAGGATGTACAGGATAACTACCAAACAAAAAGTAACTCCTCTCCCAGCCAGGTCTAGTCCATCATACCGCCTACCCTGTCCATCACCCCTGCTCTTTCCGCCCCTGCCCGTTCCCGCTTCCAGAGCTAACCTTTCACAAAAAAATTAACCCAGCAGAGTAATGCCGTAGTATAATCACCCTATCCGCCACTTACGGCAAACCTTCATAATCAAGGGTGTAACCATGGGAATACCAGCCGAAAAGATCATCAGCGAAGCCCTGCAACTCCCCCCAAAGTTACGTGCGCTTGTCGCCGAACGGTTAATCGAAAGTCTGGATTATACTGAGGCAGAAGAACTATCCCCAGAATGGCATGATGAAATCACTAAACGCTGTCGCGAAATCGACCAAAACGCTGTTGATCTCATCCCCGCCAGAAAAGTCTTCGAGCGAGCCCAAACCAGCATCAAATGATATCTATAACCTTTCACCCTCAAGCCGAAGCCGAATTTATCGCCGCAACGAAATACTACGAAAGCCAGCAGAAAAACCTGGGCCAACGCTTTATTTCCAGTGTCGAAGCAGGCGTTGCTCGCATCAAAAGCAACCCCCGCCTGTTCCCTGCCATCGCTCAAGACATTAGACAATGCCTGACAACAACCTTTCCATTTGGAATTGTATTTCGTGATACTGGAGAACAGGTGGAAATCATTGCTATCATGCACTTAAAACGTGAGCCTGGTTACTGGAAGGAAAGAAATTAATCAGCCCGTTCACGTTTCCAGATTTAACTCTGTGGTCCACTTCAAGATCTCTACCACTGGGCCACTGAGTTACACTGAGAAAACAGGACCGCTCCCGCCGTAAGCTTCCCAATCAGGGGTTTAATCAGATTCTTCTGCGTAAACCAGCGTCCTGTTATGCCCTTGACCAAAGCCCACAATCCTCTGAACGCTGAAGAAACGGATAACTGCGGATGCTCGCTGATTACAATCACTAGCAAGCAAACACGTTTGATTCTATTAAACGATCAAAGTTTATGGGTCAGGGGGTTAATCCGATTCTTCTGCGTAAATCAGCGTCTTATTATGCCCTTGACCAAAGCCCACAATCCTCTGAACGCTGAAAAAACGGATAACTGCGGATGCTCGCTGATTACAATCACTAGCAAGCAAACGCGCTTGATTCTATTAAAAGATCAAAGTTTATGG
>JAJRQB010000137.1 GCA_024280485.1 Deltaproteobacteria bacterium | reverse complement strand
TAGGCCTCTGGAAACATAAGGCCGCAATCGATCAGCAGGATCTTCCCTTCTGTTTCAAGAGCCATCATGTTCAGGCCTATTTCACCCAGCCCTCCCAGGGGCATCAGACGTACGACTGATTCAGGTGACTGCGCCATCTATACACTCCTCGCCAATAGCGGCCGCCAACTTACTGCGAACCCGGTTCATTAACTCATCTATGTTTTTAAAGTAACAACGCCACAAATCGCGACCAGCGCAGTCCAGGGAAAGAAGCAAATATAAAAGAATATGGTGCGCAGCACGCCATCTCTCCATCGTTTTATAAACTCACTATATTACTGAAATCTAAGCATTTTAGTCAATGACTTTTCAACGCCCAAAATGTGTATCAATAACCTGATCGCATTAACCGGTTTACTCGTAAGGGGCCATCGGTTTGTACATCGTCAGATCATGTGAGACAGGAACAGGCTAAAAACTAAGGGGCATCCTAATGACTCAAAGGAGTGCGCTATGAACATGCACAACTCAACAGAATCAGTCGTTCGAGAAATCTGTATTACGGATTTGTGTCGAAGTGAAGGGATCAATTTCTATCTGGTACTATGAGGAGAGTAAAGAGTTCTCGGATGCCGGAGAGCACCGCCTCGCTGTAGAAATCAAACCGCACCGCACGAATTATCGCCCGATGCAGTTGCTATAACCTTGCTGACAAAGGGGGATGTCATGGCACGGACCAGCGCGCTGTAGTTCAGCTGGAAAACAACTTCTGCGCCGACCGCCAGTTCGAAGCGATCAGACTCCAGAATGAGATGGTCACTGCTGGCCCCCATGACAGCGATACCGGGAGGGGCCTGCAGGCCATCCGGGTCAATATCTTGCCTTCCAATCGCCAGGATGGCTTGGGTGACCTGACCCCGATCTGCAACGACCGCAGTCTCTCCGAAAGCATTTTGGGCGATTTGGCCCGATGGCAGAGTTGGTTTAATCTTCGCTTCGATCACTTCGGCAACCAGCGTGATTGCATCGGTGTATAAACCGTCTAGCGGTTGTCGATGGAGGGTTTCGCAGCCGAGCAAGATCGCTTCACCCAGGCGCAGATTGTTGATCCGGCCAATCTCAGCACCGCTCAACGCCCACTCCAGATTGGCAGAATTGCCACCCGATACGGTCCCTATCTTCAAGTCGAATGTTGTCTCGATCTGCTCCGCAAGCTCGGTTAGCATTGCCATGTTTCGGGCGTCAGGTGCGACACCGCTGCGGCAGGCGAGATTGGTGCCGATCCCCTTGAAGTCGATATTCGGTAAGCTGAGCGTTTCGCGGACGCAATCCAACAGATCATCGGGCATGATCCCTTCACGGAGATCTCCCAGTTCGACCATAAGCACGACCCCGTGGTTACATTCTGCCTGTTGTGCTTCTATCGAGAGTCTTCTGATAACCTCGATTTCAGTATTACAGCTTACGTTGGCAGACCTGACGACCCGTTGCGCCTGACTCAGCATCGGTGAACGGATCAGTGTCATTGGTGCTGACTGCTGCCCAAGACGCATTGATTCGATATTTTCGATGCGCGAGTCACCTAAGGCATTTACCCCGGCCCGCAGCAGCGTGGCGGCAATCTCAGCGGAACCGAGGGTTGCCTTGGTCACGCCGGTCACCGAGATACCACGCTTGCCTAAGCGCTCGACCAGGGTGCGGGCGTTATGGCCGATTTTGTTGAGGTCGATCTCCAGCCTCGGTGCGGTCATCATACGTTATCAGTCTGTTTACTCTTGAGATCCGGGAAGGCTGCAAGCACCATTTCCACCAAACGCTCAGGCGGACGGGTCAGAGCATCTGTGGCCGGAAGGTTGAGTTCCTGCTCGTACTGGATGATTGCCGCACTCACCTCGGTGTCACTCATCTGCTCGTGATTGATTGTCAGGCCGATAATTTTGGTATCGGAAAAGGTCTCGATAAGATTGATTTCACTGGCTGGCGTCGGCATCGGCATTTTTTCGAAATCGCAACGCTCACTGCGCCGTGGCGCATGCTGTAATATAACGCCGTCGGGGCAACAGCCACGGAGGATAAAAGACGTGGAGGAGAAGGCGGGATGACTCAGTGCGCCTTGTCCTTCGACAATGATGACATCGGGACTTTCGTTTTCAAACGCTTTGACGACAGTCGCTTCCAGCTCGCCAGCGCAGAATTGTGATGGCACAGCGTCGAGCGCAACCCCATAGCGTGCCCCCTGCATCAACCCGGTCTGTCCAGTACCGATCATCACCGTTTTGATGCCCGTTCCATTGAGGGCCTTGGTGATTATGTTGGCGGTGGTGCGTTTGCCGATAGCGCAGTCAGTCCCGAGCACAGCGATAACCGGGCAGGTGACTTCGGCAATCCGTCCGCTGAACTGGTTTAAATCTTTCTTGTCGCGGGGTTTGCGGACGTCGATAATTTCCACGTTGCTGGCGAGACATGCGGCTACAAAGACCGGGTCATCGTTGAGAAACTCATGCAGCCCGTTGACGATGTTCATCCCGTGGCTCATCGCCTCAAGCATCAGACCACGCTCGTGCTTTGAGAGCATGCCGCTCGATGGAGCCATGCCGAAAATAAAGAAATCAGGGACGGAACCGGCCTGAGCCAGTGCGTCAGCGAGATCGCGACAGATGGGTATCGCATTCGGTTTATTATCGAGGACCATACCAGCATCAAGGCCAGCTTTTTTACTGTCGATAACCGATAGTATTTTATATTTCTCTGAGCGTCTGATTAGACCATTGGCGGTCTTTCCGTCTATCTTACTAAAATTAGCTTCACAATAGACAATTGCGGTGGCTACATGTGGCTGGACAGATGATTCGGGCAAAGTTGATTTGAGAGGTATTTCAGATGAGTTTAAAGGCTCGACGGGTGGGGCGGGAACCATTGTCTACTCCTTTTGAGTCTAGATCTCAGAGGAGGCGACGGGATCGTGCCGACCAGTATTGGCCGATTGTCAACGAGTTGTCCCAACTAAGGTTAAGGCTGTGGAAATAAATTCCACTGGCCGATTTCCATTGATAACCCTAGCATACTGAAGTATAAACTGCCGATAAATAACTGAAAATCGACATTTGCGGAATTTTAGCGGCCTTGTTACAGGATATTATCCTGTAACAAGCCAGTTTCGTACTTATGGAGCGGAAAAGAAAAAGAACGCAATTCCATGAATAGTATATGATGACCTTTGTCGGTTCCTAATGAGTGGCCAATGCTGTAAAAAAACAGCAGCTTCCTTCACTCATCTTCGCCTCTTCCTTAGTTTACTTCTCTTGCCGGCACGGATTTCTTCATGAGCTTCAATGTACTGACTGCTGAAATCTCCCATGAAACCAATTATTTCAGTCTGCACAAAACCGGCAAACAAGCCTTCATGGCTCGTTATGCCCTGCTGGGCGCAGCGGCCATCAAAGAGCGTGGTGCCGAGAATACGGAACTTGCCGGTTTCCTTGATGCCGGCCGTGCCCATGACTGGCGAATCACCCATGCTCTTAGCGCCGCAGCCGGGCCGAGCGGTAAAGTCAGGCGTAAGGCGTTTGACTGGCTCTGTGAGCCGATCCTTGCCAACCTCAAAAAGTATTCCTTCGATGGACTATTACTCGGTTTGCATGGTGCGATGGGGCTCGATTTTCGTGAAGATGGTGAAGGCGAATTGCTGCGGCGTATCCGCAGTCTGGTCGGCAACGAAATGCCGATAGCCATCACCCTGGATCCCCATGCCAATGTAAGCAGGCGGATGTGTGAATTAGCGGATATCATTGTTTCGTTCAAAACCTACCCGCACATTGATATGCGTGACATCGGCCGCCAGGCTGGAGATATTCTCCAACGAACCATGGCCGCTGAAATCAAGCCACGCACCATCCGCGTCAGCCGTCCCATGCTTGAAGAAGTCAATGGTGGCCGTACCGACATCGGTCCGATGATCGAGCGTCTTGCCGCGGCGCGCGCCTATGAGGTGCAGGCAGATGTCTTTGCCGTAAGCATCAATGCCGGTTTTGCCAGTGCCGATGTCACCGAGGTCGGCCCGACGGTGTTGGTCTGCGGACAGGGTGATTTTGCGGCGCACACTGCCTTCGCTGAAACCATCGCTGATGATATCTGGGACCGTCGCTTTGAGGTGTTCAACGATTATCTCAGCGTTGACGAGACGGCAGCGATTGCCACGACTTACGCGCCCGACAAGGGGCCGCTGATTATTGCTGACTATGCAGATAATCCTGGTGCCGGCGGCTATGGCGATTCAACCGAGCTTTTGCGTGCACTGCTCGATGCGGGCGTGAGCAATGCCTGTTTTGCCCCCATGGTGGATGGCGCGGCCGTGCAGGTACTGCAGACTGTGGTTGTTGGCCAATCTGTGCAGATTTCGCTGGGTGGCAAGACCGACCCAGATTTTGGTGGTGGGCCGCTAGCAGTGGAGGCAGAACTGGTCTCCCTCAGCGACGGGCATTTCATTGGCGATGGTCCAATGATCCACGGGCTTCACGGCAGCTTCGGTCCCAGTGCGGTCATCCGCGTCGGTGGAATTGAAATATTGGTGGTCACCATCCCCCGGCAAATACTCGATTTGCAGCAATTCAAAGCCTTTGGTATCGATCCGCAGAACAAAGATGTCGTGGCCCTGAAGTCGATGCATCACTTTCGTGCGGCCTTCGAACCGATTTCGGGTCAAATAATCGTCTGTGACAGCGGCGCACTGTGCACCACACGTTACGACCGGCTGCCATATCGCAACGTGCCAAGACCGATCTTCCCCTTAGATCAGTTTGACACCTGATTAGATCTCAGCTTGTCCACAATTCCTGGTCAGGCAACAATTCCTTGAGATCTCCCTTAGAACAACTCTGCACGGAAACCTCACGCAAAAAAGGTCCCCATAGTAACGAAAGTTGAAAAGTTGGCATGCCTTTAAGCTTGTAAATTTGACTTTCAGTCACCTCCCAAAACGTGTAGTATGTGCAATTCAAACATCACAAAACACTTGCCTGTTCTCATAGCCCAACCGCAAAAGAAAAGTCTCGGCGTAGCTAATGTGCCTTCTGGTTAGTGACTCTATCTTTTGACAAATGACACTTTATTTGGCAAGTGACTATAACTTTTAGCAATTCTAGATTGCCAAAAAAGGAGGAAGACATGTCGGTCAACAAGGTCATTCTGGTCGGAAATCTGGGCAAAGATCCTGATCTCCGCTACACACCGTCCGGAGCAGCGGTCGCAACTTTCTCTATTGCAACAACTGAACGTTATAAAGACCGCGACGGTAACCGTCAGGAAAAAACTGAATGGCACAATATCGTTGCATGGCGACAACTCGCTGAAATTTGTGGGAAATTTCTCCACAAGGGGAAGCAGATCTATATCGAGGGCAAGATCCAGACGCGCAGCTATGACGATCGCGACGGGAACAAGAAGTATATTACCGAGATTGTCGCTGACCAAATGCAAATGCTCGGCAGCAAGAGCGATGATCAAGGAAACAGCTACGGTGGTGGTCAACAGAACACTCAAGCCGCCCCAAGTGCACCGAGCCAGGGAAATCAAGCCAGACCTCAGAATAACGATAGTGGCGGTCAGCAATCACAACCGACACCACAGAGCAACAGCTTCGAAGAACCGACCTACAACGATGATGATGAAATACCCTTTTAGCGGGTACCTATCCTAGATATGTAAACACTAGCCCGTCTATCCCTTTGGTAGTCGGGCTTTTTGTTGTTTACATCACAGCACTAACGCCAGTCGATTAATATTATTATCCCATAGTCAAAAATAGGTAAGACTCACGATGCTATTTCTGACACCCCAAAACCGCAATGGCCATACTTGACCGCAGAAGAAAAGCGGGGTATTCCTTGAATCTAACGGGAGAAACAATGCGCGAGAAGAGAAGAACAGCCTTAACAAAAGCCCTCACCGACGCCGATCCACTGGTCTGTGAGGCGGCAGGAACAGCACTCGACCTACTTGAAGGGCTGGACAACCTTCCACAGCTTCTGGCACAACTGGCGACAGGAGATCGCAAAACTCGCATTGCTACTGTCTATGCTCTTGGCAGGATCCATTCCAGCAAAATCTTCGTACCACTCCTTGAAGCACTAAAATCTAAAGACCCTGATTTACGAACTGCCGCAGCCCGCACCCTGGGCGAAAAACATCACCCAAAAACTCTTGCACCTCTGGTTAATGCGCTCGATGATCCGGAAATTGCTGTAGTCACAGAGATAGCGACAGCTTTGGGTCAATTCAATGACCCTCGTCTACCAAAAGTCCTCAGCCCACTCATCGGACGTGACGAGCAAATCGCATTGGCTGCGATCGATGCGATCGGGAAGATCGGTTTTCCCGAAGGGGAAGATGCGCTCATCACAGCTCTGACCGACAGCCGGCCGCTGTTACGCAACCATGCCGCAACAGCCCTGGGAAAGCTTCGACTCGCCAACTGACAGCAGCAGCAACAAAAAACGGACGATTTCTCTTCAGCTAAAAAACAACGCGAAAAGCATTCGACAAATGTCTCCATTCTCGACTGAATATTCCGCAACAACATCCTTTCTATCCTAGATTGTGGCATTCACTCTCCCCTCCCCGCGTATTGTTGAGTTTCTACTGTTGCAGCCCAGCAATAATCAACTGTCAAAAAAGAACACAACAAAGTCACCCCCTATCCCATTGACAATAATAGAACAGCATTCTATAGTTTAGCGAGGATGCGTGAAAAGCCATAAAAGCTCTTGCATATTGCTTGACAGCCCATTTCACGAGGTATAGAATCAGGCGGTTTTCTTAAGCCACATGTCATCCAGGAGGACGGGACATATCATGGTCAAAAAAGATAAATCGGAATATATTATTCAGGCAGTTTCT
>JAJRQB010000136.1 GCA_024280485.1 Deltaproteobacteria bacterium | reverse complement strand
TGGCGGTGGCAGCGGTGGTGGGATACGTATAGATGCTACAACGATCAGCGGACAAGGAGCGGTTTACGCCCGTGGTGGGGATAATGGAGCAAGTTCCGGAGGTGGTGGGCGGATTGCGATCTACTACAGTAGTTTAAGTCTTCCAGCTATGAATGTCTCGGCTGAGGGTGGACTCAACACGACCAGTACTAACTATCTGGTTAGAAATGGGGGAGCCGGGACAGTCTATCTGAAACAGACTGAGACTTTAGATGATGGGCGCCTTATTGTTGATAACCGTGATGTTAACTCGACGAGGCTGACCCAGATCAATGATATCAACCTGACAGATTGTGAAGTCAAAGGTGGTGCAAACGTTGAGTTGGCAGGGTCTGTATTGATCAGCAATGCTCTCCTGTTTGCAGAGACAACCAGCCAATTAAAAATAGCAGAGAGTGCTGTTCTTTCAGTTCAAATGCTGCTGAATGGTAGTCATGTGACAGTAACCGGAGCACTTAGTCTCGGAGCGCCGTTACAGTTAACGGAGGGGAGTACTCTGTCGGGTAAGGCATTGGTCATTGATGCTTCTGCCGTCATAATTGATGCAACTTCCAGCATAGATGTGACGGGCAAAGGGTACGGCGGTGGTTATGGCTACGGTAATGGCTATACGGTGGGTGGCAATGCTGAAGGTAGCGCGTACCGCAATGGTGGCAGCTATGGTGGGTTCGGTGGTGTCTTAAGTGGTGTTGTCAATGCTCCCTATGGAGTTCCGACCGATCCGAATGACTATGGTAGTGGCGGTGGTGGATACTGGTCAGGAAGCTATTATTACGGAGGCGCCGGTGGAGGATTGGTTCGTCTGACCGCCGAAGTTCTGCAATTGGATGGACAGATTGTTGCCGACGGTAAGGCCGGAACCCACAGTCGCGCAGGTGCTGGCAGCGGTGGCGGCATCCGTATTGATGTGGGAACAATCACCGGTCAGGGTTCTGTATATGCCCGTGGCGGTGATACGAATTATACCTACGGTGGTTCCGGTAGTGGTGGCCGGATTGCTATTTACTCGGGCAGTTCGACCTTGCCGTTGGCGAACCTCTCCGCTGAAGGTGGTTATTCCGGAAACAGCAGCCGTAATGGTGGCGCAGGAACCATCTATCTGAAAAACAACGCCGCAGATTATGGTGATTTAATTCTTGACAACCGTGGTTTGACAACCAGTCGTACGACACCGATTCCGAGCATCCTTTTGGCAAGTCTTGTCGTTAAAGATGGTGCAGTGTTGTCCTATTCAGATCAAACACCACCAGGGGTGATTACATCTTCAATTACCGATGGTTCTTTTGAGGTGCTTGTCGATACGGCCTTCAACATTACCTTTGATGAAATGCTTTCAAGCTCGACTGTCCATGCGGATTCGGTGTCCTTGATTAAAGATGCTTCCGGGCAGGTAGTCTCTGGTGCGGTGACTCTGTCACAGGATCGGACTGTTGTTTCATTTGTTCCTGATTCCTCTCTTGAAATTGCTCAGGTCTATACGCTGAATATTTCAACAGCTGTTACCGATCTGTCGCACAATCATCTGGCAGCGGATTTTGTATTGCATTTTGCTACCGAGGGTGCAGATACCACCGCACCGACTTTGACAGCGATTCAGCCTGCTGATGCTGAAGTAACGCGGCGTAACGATGGGGTGATTGTATCTCTGCTAGATGATCTGAGCGGGGTAGATGCGGCGGCAACTATAGCCGGTGCCGAGATTCTTGGTCCGAATGGCTTGCCGGTTGCCGGTCAATGGCAATGGCAGTCGGGTATCAATAAATTGATCTTCAGTCCCGACGTAATGCTGGTTGATGGAGATTATCAAATCAGTCTTCAACCGACCGACCGTGCTGGCAACAGTACGACGTTCGCTAGCTCCTTTACTGTTTTCAACGCTCTGGCCGACGCCGATGGCGTGGTCAGCGAGTACGACATGGAGCTTTTCAACGCGGGCCAACTGATCGATACGCGCGGACGTTTCAACGGGGATTTGTACGGTCCGCTTCAGACAATTGGAGCTGGTGGAGCTCTCGGCGAAGGATTGAAAATCGTAGCTGGCCAGTACGTGGTTATACCGCAGGATATTGCGAGTGCCGATCAATTCGGGATCGCCTTCTTTGAGCGCACGCCACCAGAAAATTCGGATGGTGGATATTTGATCAGCGATATGCAGGATTCATCTAACCTGTCGATTCGCCGTGAACCAATCAGTGGAGGGGTGAAAAAAACCTACACTGTGACAGTCGGAGGAGTTGAACTTGGTTCGGTTCAAAGTGAGAGCCAGGTTTATCCGACAGGTCAGTACCACTTCGTGGTGATCAATAAGTTCCGCGACGGGCGCATTGAGGTTTTTGTCAATGATGTTTTCGTCCCGGCAGTCACCGGAGCGGGAAGCACCTTTGCCGGATTGAAATCGGATCTGATTCTTGGGGCGATAGACAGCTCACAGGGCGATTATGCTGGTACCCTTGATCAGTTGACAGTTGCCTTGCGTCCATTTGATCAGCCTGCACGTCGAACCCTTTGGGAGAAGATTTATCGGCCCAGTGCTGGTCTTGTCGCGAGCTATTCGATGGACAGCCCTGATGAAAGTATTCTTGTTGACTCATTGGGTCTTCACGATGGGCTTATCGTTGGTGCTTCTTCGATCTCAGGTATTGACGGGCAGGCGCTAGCCTTCTCCTCTGCAACGCAAGATTTTTCTGAGTTACCCGCAGGGTTTGCACCGATATCCGAAGGAACGATTTCGCTGTCAGTTAGACTTGATGGTGCGGCAGCAGGCTCATTACTCAGCCACAGGGATAGCGTTGATCGCTCAGGGATGTTCAGCCTTGAGACTGTGGGCGGTATGGCTCAGTTGAGCACCTATGATGGCACCGTTTGGTCAACTGTCGCGGTGTCGACTGTGCCAATTGAGGCAAACACCTATGTACGCTTATCTCTTGCTTGGGATGCTTCCGGGAAGAGGCTGTATTTAAATGATCAGCAAGTTGCCAATGCGACAGGTGCTATCACACTGTTTGAACCTGCGACAAAGACTTTTCTCGGCAATACCGTCGATTTAGATTCAGGGGTCAGCGGTGATATTGATGACCTACGCATTTATGACCGGGTTCTTAGTACGCAGGAAATTAAAACCCTGAGTGTGGCACCATGATCTGCGTGGGGTAAATATATGCTCTGAGGGGCAAATGCCCCTCAGAGCGGGTTGTTAGTTGTACCACTTGTTTTTCATAAAGTTAGAGACATCGTCAGACAAACCGTTCCAGGCTGCGCTATTGTTTGTGGCGTCAACGACGATTTGTCTTAGAAGTTATACCAGATTGTTCGGGAAAGGACTGTCGCTCCAGTCTGGCTGATTCTTAAGTTTCCTGATAAATCAGAAAAGCCCGCATGGATCGCCAAGCGGGCTTTTCTGTGCTTTGAATGTCGTAACTACCCAGAAATCTTCAGATGGACCTATAAGAGTCTAGAAAATTTATGGCTATTCGTGGTCTGTTTTCAGGGGAATTTTTTCAATATTCACGTAATTATTAATTGAGTCGAAGCCGTTCTCTGATACGGACTAGCTCCTGTTTTATCTGGGTAACGACTATTTCTTCGCGATCTAAAAAGCCGACGATTGACCTTTCGATAAGTTCTCTTTTTGAGTTCACAATGGAAACTGGAGATTTCAAGCAATCATCCATGCGCTTTTTGAGCTCTATGGGTAATTCAGTTGATATCATTTTTTTGTGTCTAGCCAAAATCTACCCCTTTCGCCGAGTCTTTCACCAGCATGGTTATGTTTGAAAAGTGATGCTGCATCAAAAGATTTTGCCTTCGAACCTGCCATCTCTATGCTTATCTTGAGACGAATCCCCAACTCAATTTGAATTCGCATTTTAAGTGACTGTAACGAGCTACGCAAGATAATTCGCGATTTTCGCGAATTAAGACAAATCAAGGATTATGTGAGCATGAAAAGCATCCATGATCCAAATTACATTCAGATGATCAACTGCCTAAAGCAGTTGCGCAAATCCAATAATATTCCCCAGAAGAAACTCGCGGATAAAATTGGATGGGACTACCGAGATATTTCAAAAGTTGAAAGTTTTATTCGGAGGCTTGATTTGATTGAACTCTGCTACTGGCTTGAGGCATTAGAATATAGCCTGGAAGATTTTTTACGCGATATTGGTAAGATAGAGTAAAATATCCCCTTCCATTCTTTTGAGATTGTTTGGTCCACAAATGTAGGGTGTCCTGGAAAATAGAGAGCATAGCCCTTTTGCAGGAATCGTCACAGGTAAAGTTAAATTGTCGGGATCTGCTGGTATTGAAATCAACTTAATTCACGAACAGAGCCTAAGTTTATTGCGTTAGCTCTACTATCCTAATATTTGGGACATCCGCCTAGTCCCTGCAAGACGTAAGAAAGAAGGAAAAACATGAGTAATTTACCCAATTGCCCCGAATGCAGTTCCGAATATACCTATGAAGACCGTGGTCTATATGTCTGCCCTGAATGTGCCCATGAATGGAGCATGGATGCTGCTGCCGAAGAGAGCGATCAAGCAAAGGTCATCTGCGATGCCAACGGTAATCCGCTACAAGATGGCGATACCGTCACCGTCATCAAGAACCTGAAGGTCAAAGGTTCTTCATCCGACGTTAAAGTCGGCACCAAAGTCAAAAATATTCGCCTTGTATCTGGTGACCATAATATCGACTGCAAAATACCAGGTATCGGTTCAATGGGTTTGAAGTCTGAATTTGTAAAGAAGGTCGGGTGAGTATGGCGTTTTTATTGTGTTCTGAGGATATATCTAGAATTTAAACGGTATGGTTGCAATATCTATTTTGGTAGTATACCGACTCTAAGTGCCTGTTTATACAATTACATTGGTGCAATGAAACTTAAGTCAGAATTCGTCAGAAAAGTATAATATGAATATTGATACATGTCCGTTCGATCCGTGTTTGAAATTGATTTGCGAGCTTAGCTCTTATTTTAAAAAACTTTCTTGAAGGATGAATAGTTATGACTCAAAAGGTGCACCCGGTCAGGCAAATGGTCTTGGATGCGATTGCTGGTGGTTATGCAATCAGTGCTGAGCGTATTCAGCAGTTACGCGATAAGAGTAAAAAAGAAATTTTTATTCTAAAAGCGGTGTTTTGGATTGCCATCGGAATTTTTAATTTGATGGTTTGGTATCCTTTTTCCACTCCGATATCAGACACTTTGCGGTGGGCTGTCGGGTTGGGCGCATTGCTGGTGGCAATCGTTTTCCCAGTTATTGGAATTCGTCGCCATCAGGGCTTCCTTGACCAACTGGAAGACAGTACTCAGGGGCCAAAAAGGCGGAAAACAGACGATTCAGGGCGGAAGTATATGGATCTGGTCAAAAAGCAAGGCCGCTTTTTTGTGCGTGCTGAATTTGTGCAGTTAGAAGGTGAAAACCTACCTGACTGATTGTTGTGGGCGTGAAATTTTTACCTTAATTCAACCCTTTGGACAGATGTGGCGTTGAGAACTTAGTGTTCCCTCTCTGTAACTGGTGAATTAAACCGATCTTTTCAAGTTGCAGTTGGGCGTGTGTGGCAATTTGTGTCATGAATAGCAGATCATGTTCTGCAAATGGGGTGTTTTGCGGGTGTCCTGAAACAATCATAACTCCGGCAACGCGTTCTTTGATGCGGAGTGGAATACTCAGCATTCCCGGTGTTGTGATGAGATGTTCCCGCTCTTCTGCAGAACTGAGGGAATTAAGTCCATCAGGCATTTCATCAGTCACCAGCACTGGCTTGGCTCGTCGAGCAACAACAAGTGATAACCCGGCTGGCATTTGTTTGGCATAAGCATGACTGACAGATTTGCTGACACCGTGTGAAACCTTGATCCCGAGATTATCTCCAGTACGGTCAAACAGCGCAACAAAACCTGTTTTAGCAGCGAGTTCACCCACTGCGGCACTTAGCATTTCGGTGAAAATTGACTGAATATCCTTGCACGATGCAATGCTTCGAATTGCATCGTTGAGAGCCTGCATGCGATGAAGGGTCTGATTGAGTAGACGGTTTTTTGATTCCAGTTCAAGGACCAGCTTCTCTTTTTCAAGTTTTAGACGCTGGTGATTAAAGGCTCGACCAAGGGTGTTGATAAGAATCTCACCTGTGTCAATGGGGCGAATGATGAAATCGTAAGCGCCGTGACGCAGGGCCTGCAGCAGGTTGAAAGATGAGGCGTTATGGGTCAACAGGATAACTTCGACCTCAGGGTAATGTTTTTTGGTCTCCTGGAGCAGGTAGATGCCACTTTTTCGGGGAAGCTCGGTCTCACTGAGAATAAGGTTGATCGGTTCGTGTAATAAAATGCGCAATCCATCCTCGCAAGATGAGGCCTGGATTGCCATGACTCCCTGGATTTCCAAGAGGGAAACCAGATGTTCACGCCGGTCATCCATATGATCAACAACAAGTACACGTTCTTCTGCCATATTCGCCTCCATTTGTTCACATGAACAATAAAGATATCATCAATATTAATGAGGATAAAGTTATTTGTCTTTTTAGAACTGTTAACTTACTGAAAATATGGCAGGTACGACTATTTCAGATTTCGGGACGATCATGTCGCTTGCGTTTACGATAGAAAGAGAACAGGGCCAACAGGCAACCAATTGCTGTCAAAATTCCACCTGCGGCAGAAACCTGTGCGCCAGGGTCATAATTGACGGTCAGACTACTGTAGCGGGCATAGAGTGGCTGAAGTGGGCGTAGATGCAGCCTTCGGATAGGATCTGGGGCTGGGTTGGCGAGAAAATACCATCCCTGCCAGGTTTGTCCTCCAGGAAGGGTATAGCTGAGCTCCATTGCGGGAGACCCGACTCGGTCGTTGCGATAGAGCATCTGTCCATTTTTGTCATAACGGGCGTCGGGCAGAAAGCGCAGAACATTTAAGCGGCTCCCATCCTGTTGTTGAATTTGATCTCCAGCTCTTAACTCGATCCGTTTTGCTCCCATCATAAAACTAAAGCCGCTTGGCTTTTGACCGAAACTCGCCGGGGTTACGACCAGTCCATTTGCCAGCAGGGGTTGGTTGATGCGAACTTCACCGGACAAAATCTGCTCGTCACCGGCGAGTATTCGCACCTCGCTGATCATATCAGTTGGTTGACCAGTGTCGGTCAGAATTGCCTCAAAGCTATCTACGGCAATGTAGTGTCCGGGCCAGTTCGGCAAGGGAGTTAATGCCCCTATAGTGCAGGGAAGGGCGATATGCCGCCAGCCGCTGGCCGCGCCCCAACTGAATCCAATTAACAAGAGAACCACACCGAGATGTATAAGGTATTCGCCACTTTTGCGCCATCGCGCCTGAATGTTGGCCAGCCAATCTAAAACGCAACAGATTGTGTTGAGCAGTAGCAGAAGCATTGCTAAAATAAAACCGTAGAACCACCAGCTAAGCATTGGTGAGCGCGAAGCGATATCCTGCAACCATTGGCCGAGACGCATGCTGTCAAGGGTTCCGAAAATCTGTGGGTTCCCCGGAAAGAGCAACGATCCCCCCATTAACAGGACTGTCGCCAATGTTGCAAGAAGGATTGCAAATTTTAAAGAGCAGCAGAGCTTCCAGATACGAATAAGCATAACTATCTAATCATCCTCTTTGGTTAATCGAGTGGATGGTTGCTGTCCAGCAGCAATCCAATCCCCAGGTAAGTAAAAAGGACAACCCCAAAACCAAGAATAGATAGCAAGGCGTAACCGGTTCCTTGCCAGCGGCGCACGAATTTGGCGTGACACATTCCGGCATAGAACAGCCAGACCAAAAAAGACCAGACACCTTTGATATTCCAGGAAAACCAATATCCCCATGCTTCGTAAGCCCAAATACCACCGATCAGCAAGCAGAGGGTGAAGAGGATAAAGCCTAAGAAAATTGCCTCTTCGTTTAGCTTGCGTAATAGAGATTCACTGGGTAAAAGCGGAGAATGACAAAGACGCTGGATCAGGTAGAGTATGCCAAGCGAAAAT
>JAJRQB010000135.1 GCA_024280485.1 Deltaproteobacteria bacterium | reverse complement strand
TCAGCTTCCACCTCAACGGTGACAGCGTTCACGCCGTACATGTGCCGCACGCTCATACCGATGGTGACAGTTTTGTCCATTTCAAAACCGCCAATGTGATCCATGCCGGTGATATTTTCTTCAACGGTTTTACCCATTCATCGATGTTCCACATGGTGGTTCTCTCAAAGGGATGATCAAGGCAGCAGACAAACTTTTAGCGCTGGCAGATGACAAGACAAAGATCATTGCGGGTCATGGTCCGCTGGGGGATAAGGCCCAACTCAAGAGCTATCGTCAGATGCTCGGGACTGCCTATGCCCGACTATCAAAGTTGAAAAATGAAGGCAAATCCGTCGAAGAAGCGATCTCCGCAGCTCCCCTCGCCGACCTTGAAGAAACCTGGGGTGATGGCCTTTTCAAAGGTGAGCGCTGGATTGAGTTGGTCTACAACGGGGTTTATTGATTGTTTTATATTACAATCCAGGTTCAGCTGGCGAACATCGAACAAACTATAAAAAGGAGGCTAATATGCTGCGATTTTTGCTTCTTTCATCTGTCGTTCTCATCTGTTTCATTGCACCATCCATTGCCATTGGCAATTCCCACAACCCGAAGCGAATCATGCCGACAGAGGTTATGAAAAAAATGGATGCCGGTGAAAATATTCTTTTTCTCGACACTCGAACCTCTCGAGATTGGACAGCTAGTAAAGTGAAAATTGCTGATGCTTTCCGGGTCGGTAGCAATGAGGATCTGAACCAAATATTACGCAAGACCCCAGTGGGGAGGCTGATCGTCACCTACTGCTCCTGACCGAATGAGCAATCAAGTGCCGGTCTGGCGCGAAATCTTATCAATGCAGGTTTTACAAATTCATATCCGCTAGAGGGAGGCTTGAAAGCCTGGCTGGACGCAGGTTACCCTTCTGAGAATAGCCAAAAATAGAATCGGGAGCCTCACAAGGAAACTCTCAACACACGAACAAAATCATAATTAAAAAGCTGGGCTACTTTTAAAAGGTAGCCCAGCTTGGATTTATACTAATTTGAAATCAACAGAACTCAATGAATCTGTCTCTGCTCCATAAATAAGTTACTCCCTTTGCGAGACTTAGCGGCCTTTTTGGTTTCCGTGCAGATATCAATGATTTCATGTGGTGTAGACAGCTTACACGTGGTCAGGTCAACGGCGCCGAGACTGAGGCTGACAAAATCATATTGTTTATTGTTCCCTTCCCGATCAGTGGAAACAACATAACCCCGCTCAAGATCCTCGGCGGAATAGAATTCACGAATACTTTTATCGATGCGCTTGATGATTTCAGCAGCAACCGCGCAGCATTTGTCTGCCGGAACGATGATAACAAAATCGTCTCCCCCGACATGCCCCAGAAATGAGTCTCCACAACCGACAATATGCATGGAGACTCTGATCACATTGGCAGTAAAGACAATAACCGTGTCGCCCTTAGCAAAACCATACAGATCATTGTAGACCTTAAAATTATCGAGGTCGGCGTAGATGACTGTAACTGCAGCGCTATCATTCAAAACCCTGCTTAATTCAGCCATGATGCTGTTATTGCCCGGCAAGCCGGTGTTGGGATTCGCGTCCAGAGCCAGATGGTTCAGCCGCTTTAATTCGTTAATGGCTTCGCAAAACCTGAGTTGATTTTTTATCCGCGCCCTGACCGTGGGGGCATTGAAAGGTTTGATAATATAGTCAACAGCACCGACTTCGAAGGCCTTGGCCTCTGCGGCGACAGTATTAAGCGCGGTGACAAAGATCACAGGAAGGGCTGAAGTCTGTTGTTCGGACTTCAATTTTCGACACAGGTCAAAACCGTCACCGTCAGACAAAGTCGTTTCGAGCAGGAGCATATCGACGCTGCCTGTTTTTAACTTTTTTAAAACCTCTTCGGCAGACTTAGCCGTTACGACATGATAGTCGCTTTGCAGGGTGCCAATCAGCGTTGCCTGATTTAAAATCTGGGGATCAGCAATCAGAATCTTTTTTTTTCGCGACGACCATGAATTAGACCTTAAAACCTGATTAAATTGACAGGCTGATGCGCTTGTCTGCATACAACCCATAACTTTTGCCCGTCTGCGGATAGAGGATCGCCCGGCGCTCAACTTCATCGCTCTCCACCACCCCAAGGAGAACGCTGATCTTTAAATTCACCAGTTCTTCGCCGGCTCCCGATGTCGAACCAGCCCGACTGAATGTCAGCCGCAAACGATTCTGCTGTTGAACACAAAGCCCCTCTTGATCGATCTCGTCGACAATTTTATGGCTGAACTTTCCAGAGGAAATTGTCAGCCCTTCAATAAGCAGATTGTATTCGGTCAACCCCTCTGCTGAGATCGGAAACAGCTCCGAATTCCCGCTATCAATCCTGCGGTCACGCGCACACCTGAAGCCAGAAGGGTTACGGTCTATCTGTTGCACAAGATGCTCTATGCTTTCCAGAGGGATTTTCAACTGCAGGAGATGCTGGATCAGATTTTCCTCAACAATCGCCAGACCCAAATTTTGCATCTCAGCATCAGCTGTAACCAAGTCGACCTTGTTAATTTGTACCGAGGCTTCCAACTCTTTGATCAGGCTGCGTAACTTTAAAAATCGCCGCGGATTTTGGTCCTTCTTCTCTTTTTCAGAGTCATTCGCTTGGCCTGGATAATCCTCTGATCGTGGTTGCTTTGAATTGATACGAGGAAACGGAGAGATCGCCTCAATGCTTCGCAGTAGATCCTGAGTCGGAAGTGTTGGATATTTGATATAGCCTGTCATCATATCCTCCCTGCCCCCTCTTTTTAAATCCTCCTGTACACTTATCGACCGCTTGTCAGAAAAGTTTTAATGAATCAGAAACAAAAAGACACCGATCTATTAAGAGCGGTGCCTTTTTGTTATCAGAAATCTGTCAGTTGTCGCTTCGGGCCGCTAAAACATTCCTCTTCGCATCTGCTCCTGAATCAGGGCGTTAAGCTTCGCGTCGACGTTCTCCGGCGTGATCTGTTGCTGGCGGCAGATCTCCTCAACCTGTGTCAACCGACTGGGGATCTGCATATCACTCAAGTTCAGAAAATGTCCGGTCCGTTTGCCGACCTGAAAACAGGCCCGTTCCTGCGGCGGCAGATTGATGAATTTCTGCAGGGCCGCGATGAGTCGCTCCTTGTCCTGCTGCAGGCTCCCGTCGATCTCCTGCAGCAGGTTAAACATATGATCACTCTTGATCCGGCTGGTGATGTTGTCGAGATTTTGGATCAACAGCAGGATTTCCTCGGCCTGAACCAGATCTGAAGGGCGCTGCCAGTGGCAATCCTCGGCTCCGGAAAACAGGTCATTAGAGTCGGGGATACGTAAGGTGCGGAAGCGGATAAAATCGGGATTGATCTGATTGAGGGCATCGGCGGTCTCCAGGGCATGTTCCCTCGAAAACTCACGCCCGCCAATGCCGATCAGGACATATTCGGAGAGTTCGATCCCGGCCTGTCTGGTCTTGATCCCGGCTTCAATCTGCTGGGCTTTGCTGACCCCTTTTTTGATCATCTGCAGCACCCTATCAGAGGCAGTTTCCAGACCGATGTGGATGCGGTTCAGTCCGGCAGCGGCCATCTGCTGAAGATGATCCTCACTGATCCGGGCGATCGTGGCAGAGCGCGCGTAGCTGGTGATCCGCTTGATTTCGGGGAAACATTCTCTGAGGTGGGTTAA
This sequence comes from Deltaproteobacteria bacterium, assembly GCA_024280485.1. GTDB lineage: Bacteria > Desulfobacterota > Desulfuromonadia > Desulfuromonadales > Geopsychrobacteraceae > Geopsychrobacter. Next base: position 33,107 of record JAJRQB010000135.1, on the reverse strand, counting down.
TACCGCAATGACCTGGTCCGGCTTCATCACCAGGCTGTCGGCATCTTGCAGAAAGACCGACTCCATCCCGCCCTGAAGCCAGTTACGGGCCGAATAAAAAGCCTGTTCATCGCCTGAGGAGAGCTCTGGTAGGTTGAGCTCCGCAGATCCCGGTTTGTTCTTGAGCAGGTCGATGAAACCGGCGAGGGTATCAATATCCTGAATGACATCGGCAACCGATCGCAGCGAAAAGGGGTGTTTTTTATAGACAGAACAGAAGGTACAGCGGTTCCAGGGACAGTTGCGGGTCAGGCGCAACAGCAGACTGCCCGCCTCACTAGGCGGCCTGATCGGCCCGAGTTCAAATCCTGCATAACCTTCCATCTTTACTCCTTCTTACAGCCCTTGCAGAGGTCCCTGCATTATCAGCATCCCGACGGAGGTCACCGCCAGCAAGAAAAGAAAGGCGACCCCCATCCCGATCCGTTTCCCCATAGAAACGTCGTAGTAACGGGCTCGCTCGGTTTTAGATGTCTTGAACGATTTATAGATCTGAAAACTACCCAACAACAGAATCAGCGCGACAATTGGGGACCAGGTCAAATAGAAAAGAACCCCCGCTCCCAGCAATCCCAGCACCCAGAGCTTGGGACTGATGACGCCGATAATCCTACCGCCATCCAGTGGAGAGATCGGCAACAGGTTAAAAAGATTGAGAAGAAAACCGCTCGAAGCCAGGGCGTACCAGAAGAGATTCCCCGTCGCCATGCCGATCGCGACGCAGCCGATGGCGCCAATCGTCCCGAGCAGCGGGCCACCATAGGCCCCCACCGCTTCGACAAAAGCGTTCTTCGGCATCTTTTTCATCACGATGTGCGCGCCGACAAAGGGGATGAACATCGGGGCCGTCGCCGGGATCCCCATCATCCGCAGGGCGAAGACATGTCCCATCTCGTGAATAAAAATCAGCGCCACAAACCCCGCAGCGAATGACCATCCCCAGAACATCGCATAGGCCCAGATGCTGATCAGCATGCTGATGAAAGTCTTGAATTTGCCGATTTGCAGGATAACGGCCAGATATTTCAGCTTGCCGAAAATGAAGAACAGCACCAGTCCGATCGAACCGAACTTGCGCCCCCCCCCTTTCGGTTGAGGCTCTGCGGCCACAAAGGAACCATCACCGACAGGGTGAAGGTCCACAGCAGCGGTAGAGTGAAGAGGCGGCGTTTCCCAGTGCTCAGGCTCAAGGGGTCTGGAATTATCTGAAGTTTGTTCAACAGTGTGGGGCGTAGTCACAGTCATATTCTCTTGTTGGGTTTCTCGCATCGACAATACTAAAGGGGTTATTACTTTTTCTCCTTCTTCTCCTTCTTTTCGGCCTTCTTTTCTTTCGGAGTCTTGGTTGCTACTTTCTTAGTTGCTTTCTTACTATCCTGACCTTTTGCCATGGTGTGTACTCCCTGTTGCTTAAAGTTTATACTGCTGATCTACAAATAGTACTGATCTTCCATCATATACCACACCTCTAATCGGGAGCAGTATATTTACATTCCTAATGATCAACCGTTCTCCCTTAAAAACTCATAATCTATTGATTTATAGAGGATTTATTGCAATTTATCCATTTCATGATAATGATTATAGGGTAGATCTTGGCTCTCTTGCTTAGAATGCAATCGCCCCGCCCATGATGAAAGGAGAACGTCCATGGGATTTTTCAGCAAGAAAATAGATTACCCTGAGCTTGCAGAGGACACTATGGCTGCAAAGCAGATTCACGCTATTGAGGGTTCGCTCAAAGAGTTGATCGGTCAGATTTCCGACCCGCTTGAGGTCGTCCCAGTTGACGGCCACGCTTTTGTCTTCATCGGCAAACCACCCAAGCGATTCGGCATGGCGATGCTCGATGATGGTGTACACAGCCTCGGAGCAGCGGCCAAGGAGCACGGGATTGACCAGATCCAACTGCAGAAGATTAACGAAAAGCTACGCAACGCTTACCTGCACTGCCAGGATGCCCCGCGCTACAAAACCAGCATCGGCGGCAAAGCAGTGGTGGTTACCCCCAGCGAACAGCTGGCAAAAGAAGTCAGCGAGATCACGAAAAATATTTACAACTGAAGGTTGCAACAATCGGGGCTAAAACCGGAATCGAAACTTTTCGCGAACGAAAGTGTTTCTTCCGGTTTTTTTTTGCGCGACAGCACCTACTCCCCAGTAATATTTTCCCATAGCCGCGCGTAAGACAAACTGAGAAAATCGATACTCAAGCGTTCATGTGACTCCAGCAAGGCAAAACCCCGCCCCTTAACCGCTTCTTCGAGCCCCGGCATATGCAAGGCACCCCAGGGGATCAGAATTGTCCGGTATTTCCGTATCCCTTTCGGCAGATAACTCAATACCGACTGGTTCCGTTTCGCGACCAGATCATCCATCAAAATCTGATTGGTCTCCGCGGTCATATTCTGCTCTGCCCACTGGTTGAATTCAAGATAGCCACTGCTTAACGAACGACTATTCAGCAGATAAGTACCGATGGCATTAAGAACTTCAATCGTATGTGGATTAAACTCTTGCAGGTCGATATCAGCTCGCAAAATGTCCGGCACATCTGACTCGGCAGAGAGCGGCAAGTCGAGCGACTCCGCCTCGATCAGACGACCGGGGAATCTCAGTTTCTCCTGCGAATCCAGCCCCAGCAGCTCGGCCATCTTGCCGTAACTGAACTTATCCTTCAGCAACCCTTGTTCATCGCTGACCCCCTCGGCCAGCAACAGAGTCAATCCGGTATTGAAAGAATCCGCAAGCTCAGCGTAGTAGTCCTCGCGGCCCATATGGATCATACCAGCCAGGCGAATCTGCTTGTCATTCTGCGCATAGACCTTTTCGATCATATAGAGCCCGTTCGGCTTCAAGCGCACGAAACCGGCGGTATATTCATCGATCAGACTGCTAGTCGCCGCATACCCGAAAATCAGCATGATCAGAGGGAAGATTGAGATAGTCACCAGACAGAAACGCAGCAAATTCCACCCGCTAAAAGCCGGTCCATCAAATTGACTCTGAGTTAACAGCGGACTCTCGCCGTTCTCACGACGAATCGATTCTAGCGCTAGCAACCCGAGGAACAATTGTCCGCAGGCCGCATAGAGCAAATAATGACTACCCGCAACAGGTTGCAGCGGCCAGAAATCGAGCAGCCCCCACAGCAGATAAGCCAGCAGCGGGACAAAGGTCGCTTTTCTCAGGTGTCGATTCAGACCGAGCCCGTAATAAACCAGCACCGCCAGAATGAACAAAAAGAAGTTAGACACACCGAGCAGCCCCAAAAGAGGTTCGAGATGCCAATAGGGAGCCAGCAGTTCGCTAAGGATGCTTAAACCGGCAGTCACATGAAACAGGATAAGGAACAGATTGGCTATTCTTCGCATTTATATATCTGTGAACTCGGGGTTAAGGGAGAGAGGCAAACGATGACAAGCAGGTAATATACAAGAAAAGGACGAAGACTGCTCGGCTAAACGCAATCATCCAGATCATGAATGAGAAGCATCAGTAGAGAATAAACCTTCCCCCCTACAGCAACAAACTGGTCTGAACATAAGCCAGATACCCCGCAATGATCACGGCGACCAGGATCAAAATAAACACTAATGGCTTCGGCATCTCTTCTCCTTATGACAAGATCATAGAAAACATCACAAAGTTTAGTGTAGCATTGCACGGCATGACTGCAAAATTCCTTCACTAGGAGTCTGCCGGACTATACGAGCTGAAGCGAAAATTTGGATGGGTGAGAACAGGTTTTAGCTCGTTTGCAGACTCATAGCTCTAGCTATGGGGCAAAAAAGGAGCTGGGATATGGGCCAACCAGCCGGATTTGCAGCCAGTTCATGGATAGTCCGACAGCCTCCTAAGAACAGATATAAAAAGGAGCCTTTCGTGGCGGGATCATCAAAAAAAGTTATCTATGCTGCCTTGGCGGGCAACGCCCTGGTTGCTGTCACCAAATTTATCGCGGCGACGATGACCGGCAGCTCGGCGATGCTCTCGGAGGGGATCCACTCGGTGGTCGATACTGGCAACCAGTTGCTCCTGCTGCTGGGGCTGCATAAGGCTAAAAAACCGGCGGACGACCGTTTTCCCTTCGGGCATGGCAAAGAGGTTTATTTCTGGAGTTTTGTCGTTGCGCTCTTGATCTTTGCCGTCGGTGCCGGTGTTTCTCTTTACGAAGGGATCCACCAGCTCTCCAATCCATCACCGATCAGCAGCCCCTACATCAACTATATCGTCCTCGTTCTAGCCATGCTCTTTGAAGGCGCAGCCTTCTATTTCGCCCTGACCGAATTCTCGCGCGCCAAGGGCAAATGGGGCTATTTCGAAGCGGTCCGCAAAGGGAAAGATCCGACCACCTTCGTGGTGCTGTTTGAGGACTCGGCGGCGATGCTCGGTCTGTTGGTCGCTTTCTTTGGTATCCTGCTTTCGCAGGTGACCGGTAACCTCATCTACGATGGTCTGGCTTCGATCATCATCGGCCTGATTCTGGGCGGCACGGCAATCTGGCTGGCCTATGAAACCAAGAGCTTGTTGATCGGTGAAAGTGCCAATGTTGAAGTGGTTGCCGATATCCGCAAAATCGCCGCTACCTATTCTCAGGTCGAACATGTCAATCAGGTGCTGACCATGCACATGGGACCGCAATATATTCTGGTCAACCTGAGCGTTGATTTTACGGACCAGACCACGGCCAGCGAACTGGAAGAGACCATCGCCAAGTTGGATACACAAATTAAAGAAGCCTGGCCGAACGTCAAAAAGGTCTTTATTGAATCCGAGGCGCGTACATCTGTCCCCACGACAACGGCAGAGAAAGAATCGTAACCTCCTATGGGGATTTCCAAGTACCCATCAGCGGTCAGTCTACCGCGCATAACAAAGCCCTACCCGACAATCCTCGAATTTCTGGTCGAGCGCTTTCCGAACATCGGGCACTCGGTATGGGAAGAGCGGATTCAAACGGGCAAGGTGCTGGATGAGGCCGGGATACCGATCACTTTTACGACGCCTTTTAGACCTCAGAAAAAACTGCTTTACTTCAGAGAGGTCGAAGAGGAAGCCCTGATCCCCTTGAAGGAAAAGATCCTCTTTCAAAACGATGATCTTCTCGTCGCCTGCAAACCCCCATTTCTCCCCGTCACGCCATCAGGCCCCTATATCGATGAATGCCTGCTCAATCGCCTGAAAGAAAAAACCGGCATTCTGGATCTAGTGCCACTCCACCGGATTGATCGTGAAACTTCAGGACTGGTCCTCTTTTCGAAGAACAAGGAGACCCGCGGAGTCTACGGTGACCTCTTCTTAAACAATCAAATTGAAAAAACCTATGAGGCTCTTGCCGAGGTTGCTCAGTGCCCGGGTAAAAATGATTGGACGGTGGAGAATCGACTGGTCGAGTCGCAACCCTGGTTCCGGATGCAAGTCGTTCCAGGGGTTGTGAACGCCAGATCCAAAATCAAACTCCTGGTTTTCAAGGATAATCGAGCGCATTTCAAGCTCTATCCGATCACCGGCAAGAAGCATCAACTGAGAATCCATATGAGCGGACTCGGCTTCCGCATCATGAACGACAGGTATTACCCGCAACTGCTCCCCAAGCAGGCAGACGATCTGAAAAACCCGCTGCAACTGATTGCACGCAGCCTGAAGTTTGTCGATCCTGTTTCCGGGAGCGAGATGGAATTTGAATCGGAGCGCAGACTACTTTTTTGATGCAGTCTCAGTCTCACAATCGTGCAATAATATCGAAACTCCGCTTCTGCATACTCCGCGACCTTCAGGTGATCCGATGGAACCAAGCCCCGCATTTAATCACAAGGCCCTGCTTGAGCTTGCCGCGATGCGCATGCCCTTCGGCAAATATGAAGGGGTGCGGCTGATCGACCTGCCCGAACCCTATGTGGTCTGGTTTCACAGCCAAGGCTTCCCCGAAGGGAAGCTCGGACAGATGTTGGGAACGGTTTATGAAATCAAGGTCAACGGCCTGGAATACCTCTTCGACCCCCTGCGTTAGTTGTCATTGCGTGATCGGCAAAACCTGCAAACATTAGCACCGGCTAGTAATCAAGGCATCCTTCGGCTAAAATATGACTTCAGTTAATGGAATATCCGATAATTCACGTTTGCATGTTGCCGCACGCCGAGGTCTGAGATGAGCCAAAATCAAACCACGCTTAAGAAGCTGATGACCCGAATGCAGGATGAGGCGAATTTTCCCGCAATTTCGCAACATATCACCGAACTTAATTACAAGGCGTCGCCGACCAGTGATTCTTCGGCAAGCGAACTGGCCGCGCTGATTCTGCGTGATTATTCCCTGACCAGCCGCTTGCTGAAAGTGTCTAATTCGGCCGTGTATGGCCAGTTCTCTGGCACCATCTCGACGGTGTCACGTGCCGTAGTCGTTCTCGGCTTTGAACAGGTCCAGTCGACCGCCGCAGGATTGATTTTCTTTGAACATCTGCAGGACAAATCGAAGTCTCACTACATAAAAGAAGCCGTGCTTTCGGCTTTTCTAAGCGGCATCCTGGCCCGCGACCTGGCAAAAAATATGGACATCAACGGCTGGGAAAATTTCTACATCGGCGCCATGTTCCATAACTTCGGCCGCCTGCTGACGATGTTTTATTTCCAGCAAGAGTTCGATCACTACCTGCAGCTGTTGTCCGAAAATGAAGGGGACGAAGAATCCGCCGCCATCCAGGCTCTGGGAGTTCCCTTTCCCGAACTAGGAATTGCGGTCGCTAAATCATGGGGCCTGCCAGAGCAGATTGTCAGTAGCATGAAAATTCCGCGTGACGATGATCTGCAGGGAAATAATCGTAAAATAGACCATCAGCAGGTGCTGCCTCGCTTTGCCAACGAACTCTGCGACATCACCATGAATGTGTCGCTGGCCGAACGGGAAGCCCACCTGACTACCCTGCTCGAGAAATACCACAAAGCTTATCCGGTCCGAAAAAATGAGATCGTCAATATGATGGATACTGCGATCAAGGAGATGCAGAAATTCTCCAACGTGCTCCGCTTCGATCGTACTGACCTTGAGCGACTTGAGCAACGCAGCTTCAATGCCACTGAAGAATCGCCAATCATCTCGGAGCAGCATGCGCCCCTGACGCTGAACAAGTTTACGGTCAGCGATCCAGATCAACTCCCGCAGCGTCTGACCACAGCCGAAGAACGCAAACGGCATCTTCAGGAGGGGCTTCAAGAGATCTCCAATGTCATGCTGGATGACTTCAATCTGGATGACATCCTCAGCATGATTCTGGAAACCATCTACCGCGGAATTGGCTTTAACCGCGCGATTGTTTTCTTCAAGGACCCTCGCTCAGAAAATATGCAGGCGCGTTATGCCCTGGGCCCGAACACTGCAAAAATCATCAACCAATTCAGCTTTCCGGTTGATGAAAACGCCAAAGACCTTTTCAACATGGCCTTAAAAGACAATAATGATTTGTACATCGGCAATATTTCCGACATTGAGATCCGCGATTTCAAGCCTGACTGGTTCAGCGGCACAATTTTTTCCCCTAGTCTGGCCATCTACCCGATTGTTATTAACCAAAAGCGGATTGGCTTGATTTATTGTGGCCACGATGAAGCAGGAGAACACCTGGACAGAGAACAACTTAATTCGATTAAAACCTTACGCAACCAGGCGGCGCTGGCGATCAAACAATGCGCTGCTGGCGCTTGAGAAACATATTTTCAACCTTCAACTCTCGCTTCCGTACCAGATTCAAGCGTAACCGCTTTGCCTAGAAAGATGAACACCACATGATCCCGAATGCCTTTGCCAGCCTGCCCCTTAAAAGTTCGATGCTCAAAAACCTTGACTCCCTCGGCTATCACGAGATGACCCCGATCCAGGCCGAAAGCTTGCCATTGATCCTGGCGGGGAGCGACCTGATAGCCCAGGCGAAGACCGGGAGTGGCAAGACCGCCGCCTTCGGCATCGGTCTCTTGTCGCGACTGGTGGAGAGCTGTTTCAGTGTACAAGGGTTGGTGCTGTGCCCAACCCGCGAACTCGCCGATCAGGTCTGTAAGGAGTTGCGGCGGCTCGCCCGCGGTACCGACAATATCAAGATCCTCACTCTCTGCGGAGGAGTCCCCTTCGGTCCCCAGTTCGGTTCCCTCGAGCATGGCGCTCATATCGTCGTCGGCACCCCCGGGCGTATTCTTGACCACCTGCAGCGCGGCAGCCTCGACCTTAAAGCGATGCGGATGCTGGTGCTTGACGAAGCCGATCGCATGCTCGACATGGGCTTTGCCGAAGATCTCGCCAGCATCGTCGCCGCCGCGCCGACGAATCGCCAGACCCTGCTCTTTTCGGCGACCTACCCGAAGTCGATTGCCAGTATGAGCGCGCGGGTGCAACTGAACCCGGTTACGGTCAAGGTTGACGCTGTTCATGATGTTCAGCAGATCGAACAAACCTTCTTTATGGTGAAGCCTGAGGAGCGGGTTGCTGCAGTGGCACGGATTCTCGGTCACTACCATGCAGAATCGACCCTGATCTTTTGTAACACCAAGAAAGACTGTCAGGAAGTCGCTGATGCGCTGAAAGAACGGGGCTTTTCGGCGCTGGCGATCCATGGCGATCTGGAACAGCGCGAGCGCGATCAGGTGCTGGCGCGCTTTGCCAACAAGAGTGTTTCGGTTATGGTTGCTACCGATGTTGCGGCGCGGGGTATCGATATTAAAGAGCTCTCCGCTGTCATCAACTACGAACTGACCCGCGACCCTGAGGTCCATATCCACCGCATCGGCCGCACCGGTCGTGCCGGGGAGCAGGGCCTGGCCTTAAGTCTGGTGACCACATCAGAAAATCGGCGCGTAGCAGCTATTGAAGATTATCTCGGCGAAAGTATTGCCCGCGCCGAACTTGAGAGTTTAACCATGCCGTCATCCGCAAACCACGAAGCGCCGATGGTCACGCTCTGCATCGAAGGCGGCCGCAAAAACAAGATGCGCCCCGGCGATATCCTCGGCGCCCTCACTGGTGAGGCTGGGATTCCAGGTACTGAGGTCGGCAAGATTAATGTCTTCGATTTTCACACCTACGTCGCGATTCGTCGTGCCAGTGCCAAACTCGCCCTGGAACGCTTAAGTGCTAATAAAATCAAGGGCCGTTTTTACAAAGTCCGCAAGTTCAACTGAAACTGTCAGGAATAAATAGATTATGAAAATTCAAAAATTAACTGAAGAACACCGCGCCAAGGCCTACGCGCTGCTGCGCCGTGCTTGTCCGAACAGCGAGTACGAAGCGCACCTGATCCAAATGCTTCACGAAAACAGTAAGCCGCTCCAGGAATGGGTCTGCATCCATACCGGCAAGGCGATCGCCTACATCGCCTTCTCAAACGCCTATCATGGCCGCAATATTTGTGGACTACATCTGGCCCCGATGGCGGTGAGTCCAGATTTTCAACGGCAGGGAGTCGGTGCTGAACTTATGCGCTTTGCCCTACGCCAGGAAGCGATCAAGAACGAGGCGCTTTTCGTGCTGGGAGAACCGGCCTATTACCTTAAATTCGGTTTTGAGCACTGCAGTGAACCCATATGCCCTTACGATAAAAACAACGCCCATTTCCTGAGCATGCGTAATGCTGGCAATACCTGCTTTACGATCGGTTATGAACCAGAGTTTAAGGCTGCAGCAAAATCACCTAAACCGTCCAACTCGACCCGCACACCCAAGCCCAAAGGGAAGAAGCGGCGTTAAACAACGACACCAATTCGGGAGCTGAAGTGAAATCGACATCACAACTCTATCTACTGGATGGGTCCAGTTACATCTACCGCGCCTACTATGGCATTCGCGAGCGTGCCACCGCTGACGGTGTGCCGACCAATGCCATCTTCGGGTTCACCCGAATGCTGCTGGGCCTGATGCAGGAGAACCGCCCCGACTACCTGGCAGTCGTCTTCGACCCACCCCGTGAAGAGACCTTCCGCAGGGAGATCTATCCCGATTATAAGGCGAACCGGGATGCGATGCCCGAAGAGCTTGCCGCCCAGATTCCATACATCAAACAGATTCTGCAGGCACTCAACATTCCCTCCCTCGAAGCACCCGGATTTGAGGCCGATGATCTGATTGCCACGCTGGCCCACCGCCATGCCGGCGAAGATCTTCTAGTTACAGTCGTCACCGGCGATAAAGATCTGATGCAGATCGTCAACGACCGCATTGAACTGCTCGACACCATGAAGGGGAAACGGTCAGGACCGCAGGAAGTCATGGCCCGCTTCGGAGTCCCCCCGGAGCTGGTGGCAGATGTTTTAGGACTGGCGGGCGACGCTTCAGACAATATCCCGGGTGTGCCTGGGATCGGCGAGAAAACTGCGGCCGACCTTGTTCAGGGCTACGGTTCCATGGAACGCGTCTTCAAATGGAAGGACCAGGTTAAAGGGAAGAAACGCCGTGAGAATCTGATAGCGTTTGAAGAGCAGGCGATCCTCTCCAAAACTCTGGCAACTGTCCGTTATGACGTCCCGTTTGATATTCCTCTATCAGACCTGCAACGGCAGGAGGCGAACCTCTCAACCCTGATTCCCCTGTTGCGTGAGCTGGAGTTTGAAACTCTGGAGATCGCCTTCACCCCACCACCTCCAGACCTGGTTGAGATCTACAGCGATGGCTCAGGCAGAGACTCTGGTCCTGGCGGTTACGGCGTAGTCCTGCGCTACGGAAAGCACGAAAAGGAGCTGAGTGGTTTCGAACCTGTAGCGACCTCACAGCGGATGGAGCTGTTGGCGGCGATCAGGGGACTTGAGGCCTTAACCAGTCCAAAAACTGTCCGCCTGTTCAGCGATTCACAATATCTGGTGCGGGGGATGAGTGAATGGATTAACGGCTGGATCAGGGACGGACGGCTCGACACCCCGGATGCGCTGGCAAATCAGGACCTCTGGAAGCAACTTGTTCCGCTCGCGCAGAAACACCAGATCAGCTGGCAATGGGTCCGCGGGCATGCCGGGCACCCCTTCAATGAGCGCTGCGATAAGCTGGCAAAACGCGCCGTCGATGCAGGGATACAGGCAGCAAATCCACCGCAAGTGGTCATCAAGGAAGAAAAAAATATTCCTGACCCTGTTGAGCCTGAAATTGTTCGGGTCAAGGATTATTCAGAATTCGGCACAGAAGATGACGGTCAACTGCGACTCGTATAAACATTAGGTGGATTTTGGCGATAGAAGCCCTTAGATATTTCACGCGACTGATAAGGCAACTAAAAGAATGGCCCATCCAGAGAGAGATGGGCCATTCTTGCATCTTACGACGCTTGCTTCAGCGTCCCAATATTATAATGTATATGGGCTAAGCATCTAGTCGTTCAATGCTTCGTGAACCCTGCCGACCATGTCGGGTGATGGTTTGAGGGTCTTGTCTCCCTCGTCCTGCCATTTCGAAGGGCAGCCCTCATCGGTCTTTTTCGCCAGATAGAGATTTGCTTTATATTTACGCATCAATTCATCGATGTTTCGGCCCATGTTGTAGAAGTTGACCTCTGAATTCATCAATATCCCTTCAGGGTTAATGATGAAGGTACCCCGTAAAGCGAGGCCAGAGGTGTCATCATAGACACCGAACATGCGTGCTAAATTTCCGGTCGGATCAGATCCCATCGGATATTTTACGGCGGCAAGCTCTTTTTCATGGCGCTGCCAGGCCAGATGTACAAATTGCGTATCGGTACTGACTGTAATAACTTCAGCGCCCATTTTGCTGAAGCGTGCGTACTGCTCTGACAGAGCAGCAAATTCGGTCGCTCAGACAAAGGTAAAGTCAGCGGGATAGAAAAATAGAATGGTCCATTTCCCCGCTGACTTTTGGCCTTCAAGGCTGATCTTCCCAAAATTATTTACCGCGGGATCGTAAGTATCGATCTCAAAATCTGGAACCGGATGACCCAATTTAAGACGAGTTTCCTGACAATCACTCATGACAATGCCTCCCTTAAGGTTGGTTTTGTTGGGGACTGTTTAAACCAGTGTCAAAAAGGATAACCCGAATAAAAGGGCAGTCAAGATGAGGGGACAGATTATTTTTCAGCAATGAAATCTCTCGATTTTAAAAGATTTTATTCTGAGTCGCTAAAAAGGCCCGACACTTCTTTAGTGCCAGGCCTCCATAGTTCTATTCAAGTTCTGCCGTTGTGGGGGGCTGATAATCGTCGTACTTTTCACGTCGCCAACGAAACGGCAGATCGACAATGGTGCCGGGCTCTTTGATCTGATAGAGCGCGCGTAATGCTTCTAACACAACGGCTCGCTGCTGCGGATGATTCCCCGGCTCTCCGAGCGGATGGCCGAAAGGCCAGCGCAGAAAGACAGTCCGTGGAGGCTGGACCTTCTCCGTGTATTCCCTGACGATCGTAATCCCGATTGTGGCAATTCCGACCTTTTCAATCTCTCTTTGAATCAATCCCACGGATTGATTGCAGATGCCTCAAGCCGGCGTTAAGAGGACCAGGTCGACTTGATCCGTCTTAAGTTTGGCCGCGACTTCTCGGGCGGTCTTTTCGACAAGCGTAGTGATATGTCGACCGTCGATATGTCCCATGAAGGCATAATGGGTCTGTGCAAGACTGCCGAGCACCCCTTCTCTGACCAATTCGCCGAGAGGTCCGAGCGGAAAGATGATGTTCGGATCTTTGCGGGCATCAGTGTGATCGTAATAGTCGTGGGTGATTTGGAAGTCATCAAAAAGTTCCTCCCCGTTCAGCGCCCGGAAACTCGGGTCGCCGTCACTATCGTTCATATCAAAAGGCTGTTGCTTTTGATGGTGAATGCCTGAAGTCGTCACCAACGCCAACTTAGCCTGTCGCAAAGGTTTGGCCGGCGCCACCCAAGGGATCTCTCCAGCGCTCTCTTGCGGTTGATAACCATCAATAAAGCGCTGCGCCAACCCCGGTACAACTGTCGCTAATCGGGTTAGCAACCGATTCTTAAAACGTGTTAAATTCATTAATGAACCACTGGTTTAGTTGTTAAGTCCTGCCCCAACGTCTAAGCCCAAAGTCATGCTGACCTGTACCGAACTATCTACCTGTCCCTGCGCATTTATGATCGGCAGAGTCGGATTGTTGGCCCATTCGATCCAGGATCCGTCATAGTTCTTGACCTTCTCATATCCCAAACCGAGCAGTACCAGGGTCGCATAGGAAGAACGGATACCCGTTTGACAATGAGCAACTATCTCTTTGTCCGAGGTTAAACCATGCGACTGCAGCAGCGCAACGATCTCCGCGCGATTTTTTAATACCTTAACACCATTAACCTCGGTCTGCAGGTTGGTCCAGTTGAACGGCACGGCACCGGGGATATGTCCTCCACGATCCGCACGAACCTTGACGCCTGCGAATTCCTCGGGAGTCCGTGTATCCCAGATTACCACACTGGGATTTTCCAGGCGGGTGTAAATATAATCGGCATCGGCACGCGCCTCTAGATAATCGGCATCAGCCGTCAAAGCATAATGGCTCGGCTCTGGCCTGGCACTCGGCAGCAGACTGGTCAAACGGTCCTCGGCGGCCCACTTGTCATAACCACCATCGAGGGCGTAAGAATTTTTATGCCCATGATAACGCAGCGTCCAGACCAAACGTGCCGCATAGGGATTATCATCCTCCGCATAAACGACCAGAGGACTCTCCGGAGTCACACCCAGAGAACTCAGCAGCTCCGTTATCGCCGCTGCGCTCGGCACCAGACTTTTCACCTGGTTGCGGGTTTCTAAAAATTGGCTTCGCTCGATATTGAATGCCCCGTCTACATGCCCAAGCAGGTAGAAAGGCATTTTACGCACATCAAGAACTACGACTTTCTCTCGGTTGGATTCCAACCAGTCAGTACTGACAAAATAGTCACTAAGCGCCGCATGCCCGATACCTGGCAGAGCAAATAATAGAACAGCCAATAAACCTTGAGTAAAACGTTTCATATCCAATCTCCATTGTTTATAAGTTTTGCAGGTTTATATATTGCCTATACTACAGTGTCAAACTTTATTTCAACGTAGATGTATGCACGCAATTTGCAGTCAAATTAAATTCAGTGCTTTGAAGACAGGTTTTGGCAAGAGAATCGGTAGTAATGGAGATGAAGACATGAAGGGGTATTGCGTGGGCACAGACCAATTGCTGGACCGGAAAAGTGGCAAGACAAACCAGTGAAAACAAAAGGGAGAAAAGCGTTATTTCACTTGCGGTTTAGCCGATGGCGTTGACCAGTTGAATTCGAACCTGCCTACTTTCTGGCAGGAACTGAGCCTTCCAGCTGCCCCTGGGCGTTTATGATCGGCAGGGACGAATTATTGGCCCACTCGATCCATGAACCATCATAGTTCTTGACCTTCTCATACCCCAAACCGAGCAGCACCAGCGTCGCATAGGAAGAACGGATACCTGTCTGGCAATGAGCAACAATCTCCTTATCAGAAGTTAATCCATGAGACTGTAGAAGAGCGACAATCTCGTCGCGACTCTTTAAAACTTTGACTCCATTGATCTTGGTCTGCAGGTTGGTCCAGTTCAATGGTATGGCATCTGGGATATGACCACCTCGATCAGCACGGACATCAGTTCCACCATGCTCACCAGAACTCCGGGTATCCCAAACCACCATACTCGGATTCTCCAGTCGGGTGTAAATATAATCGGCATCGGCATGTGCCTGGAGATAATCGGCATCAGCGGCCATTACATACTGGCTCGGTTCTCGGTTGACGCTCGGAAGGTTGCTGATTTCACGAGTTTCAGCGGCCCATTTTTCATAGCCGCCATCGAGAACATAAGAGTTTTTATGGCCATGATAACGTAGCGTCCAGACCAAACGTGCTGCATAGGGGTTGTCATCTTCGGCATAAACCACCAAGGTGCTCTCTGTCGTCACCCCCAACGTACTCAGCAGCTCAGTCATGGCGGGCACAGTCGGCACCAGGCTTTTCACCCGATTACGGGTCTGTAAAAACTTGTCCCGCTCAACATTATATGCCCCGGCAACATGTTCTTTCAGATAGGAACGGGCCTTACGGACATCGACGATAACGACCTGTGTCCGGTTAGCTTCCAGCCAATCAGTGCTGACAAAGTAGTCGCCGAGTGCCGCAAGACTAACGCTAGGCAGCGCAAACAAAAGAACGACCAACAAAACCTGAACTAAATTCTTCATTCCCTGACTCCATTGTTGATCGATTCTGAAAAGTCTATCAAACTCCGATTTACCATAAATACACTCAGCTTTTAGCTCTCAAATTATACAGTCGACAACTGTGGCTTGTCTAGAAGCCTCTGCACACCAAAGCTGAACCCATTCAGAGTCTCAAGCAGAGGTCGAATCTAAGGTTTTCCAGAGATCAATAATAAATTTAATGCTACATTACGAAGATGGTTAAGATTTCTTCTGTCACTTAAGGGAGGGAAGATGACAACCTTGGCTTTTGATGTTTATGGCACCCTGATCGATACCGCCGGAGTCATCTCTGCCCTCCGTACAAAAATCGGTGCTCAGGCCGGAGCGGCAAGTGACCTTTGGCGCAGCAAACAACTCGAATACTCATTCAGACGTGGCTTGATGCAGAACTATAGCGACTTTGCAGTCTGCACTCGCCAAGCACTCGAATACGTCTGCAACAGCATGAACCTGCCCCTCAGTCACGACGAGCGCGAAGAGCTGCTTGCCAGCTATCGTGGTCTGCCAGCCTTTGCTGACGTCACATCCGGGCTCGAAGCCTGCCGCGCATCGGGGATGAAACTCTATGCCTTATCCAACGGTCGCCCGGATGATGTTCATGGTCTGCTCGAACAGGCTGGCATCCGTGATTTCTTCGAAGATGTGGTCAGCACCGGTGAGATCAGTAGCTTTAAACCGAACCCCGGAGTCTACGCCCACTTCCTGCGGCGGGCCGACTGTGCCGGGTCTGAAGCCTGGCTTATCTCTGGCAACCCCTTCGATGTTATAGGCGCTATCTCGGCCGGAATGCGTAGTGCCTGGGTCCAACGCAATCCGGCATCAATCTTTGACCCCTGGGAGATCGAACCGACCCTCACAGTCACCAGTTTGCTGCAACTGTCTACAGCAGTTCAAAATAGAGAGAACTGTTCCGCATGAATGGCCACCGCATACAGGAGCAGAAATGAATTCATATTTTACGGTAACCAAAAAAGTCGCCATCGGTTACCTGGTATTTTTCACCTTCAGCATCCTCGCGGTTGGCTATGCCCTGATCAGTCTGCAAGAACACGACCGCCGCACTGAGCATCTGGTCGGAGGCCAGTTTCAAGCTTTCACCCTGTTACGGGATATCCGCCAAAACCTGCTTGGCCAGGAGAATCTTGAAAAACAGTTGATCATTTTGCGCGACACACAGCTCCTGATATTACTTGAGCGGCGAACCACAGACCTGGAGAGGATTCTCTCTAGCCTCAAATCTTCCCCGTTGCCACGCTATTTCAAAAACCTGCCCGCTAAAGCTGTCGAATACTCTACCCAAGCTCGACACCTGGCACAGGTCAGTACCGAGGGGGACTGGGATCGGGCCGCATCGATCTCCTCAATCACGATTGAACCGCTCCGCAAACAACTGCTCGCAGATCTGGCCGACCTCAGGATCCAACACCAGACAACACTGGACAAAGACCTGTACGAGCTGTCGCTACAGAGCAGAAAAGCTTATCGGATGACCCTGCTCATCACCCTTATCGGTATCATCCTGTCAGCCCCTGCCGCCATCACCGTGATCGTCAGCATTCACCGCTCGGTCAAGGCTTTACGAAAAGCCACGCACGACATTGCGGCGGGGAATTTCGATAATGAGATAGATATCCGCAGCAACGACGAGTTCGGCCAGCTGGCCCAGGACTTTGCCAGCATGGCTCTCAAGCTCAGGGAACATGAGCAACTCAATCTGGACGCCAACCCTCTGACCCGTTTGCCCGGAAACCTGACGATTGACCGCGAGCTGGAAGACCGCATCGCAAGAGAGCTTCCCTTCGCGCACCTCTATATTGACCTCGACAACTTCAAGGCATACGGTGATCACTACGGCTACAAACATGGCAGCGACGCCATCAACATGGTCGGCAAGCTTCTGAAGGAGGTCGTTGAACAGAACGGCGGAGAAAACGATCTGGTCGGTCATATCGGTGGAGATGATTATGTGGTTCTGACCGATCTGGAGCGGGGTGAGGAGATAGCCAAAGCCATCATCAGCTCCTTCGACAGTCGCGTTCCTGAGCTTTACAATAAAAAAGATCTCAAAGCAGGCTTCATCATGGGCACCGATCGCCATGGGATAACGCGTTCATTTCCGCTCCTGACCATGTCAATAGCCATCACGCTCTCCGAAAATCTGGACCATCCTTCAGTATTGGAAATCAGCAACAACTGTGCGAGAATGAAAGAACACCTCAAGCGACTCAAAAACAGCAACTATCTCATCGACCGCAGAAAGCAGTTAACATGACATCTGCCACAATCCGCGCGCTTTTTTTCCCTCTGGTTTTTCTCGTGCTGACAGGCTGTACTCTGCCTGCAATGTCCATTTCACAGAACAAGGAATCCAAACTCTTTGCAGAGGGCCTGGACCGATACATCACCACCAGCGACCCAACGACCCTGGAACAGTTACCGCTTCTATATCCACAAGGAGAATGGCGGGTCAGAGCAGAGACCATTCTCGACTTGGCCGATCAGAAATTACAGCATCAAGCTCTATTGGATTCAAACAAGAAAGAACTCGCCGAATGTCAGGACGAGAAGAAGGCACTGGACCAGGATAATAAAATGCTGGAAGGAACCTTAAATCAGTTAAAAGAGGTGCTCATCGATACAGAGCTAAAAGCGAAGTAGACTTTATGCCATGTTCTGAACAATCGCATGCGCGATCTTTTCACTATAGGCGTTCAATTTCCAATGTCCGGGGCTCCACCCTTTCAGAAAACGATGAAAATCTGTCCAGGCCAGGGGGAACATCTCTCGCCAATCAGCTTCCACAGCATTCGCATCGATAGACGGCTGAAGCCGCGCCAGGGCTTGTCGTAACGCTGAAAAATAACAATCGAGCACCCAGTTCTCGTTCCGCTCACAATCCCTTTCACTCAGACAGCTCCCGATAAAATAAGCAACATCCTTCATTCCGCAACCACCTCCCACATACTGAAAATCGACCGCTGCAACCTGTTTCCCATTGGATGAAAAACAGAAATTTGCCAGCTTGGCATCACCATGAACCAAGGTCTGATAGGGGCTGTCCTGCAACAACTGATCGATGGTTGCAGCCGCCTGTTTCAAAGAGAGGTCGCTAAGGGCTTCGAGTTCATCGGGCCGAGTTTCCAGGTGCCAGTAGGTCCCCTGAGGCCAGAGACCTTCAGGTTCAGCCCCCAGAAAAGTGGCGTGAAAATTGGCCAGCCAATGCAGACAGGCTGAAATTTCTTTCTTACCGACAGTCTCCCTTCGCGCCGAAAAACCGGCTTCGTCGAGGTCCTCCAGAACCATCAACGTTTCTTCGCCACGCGTTTCCAACGCCAGGCACTGAGGCACCCGGCAGGCTACAGCGCAACGGACACTCCACTCGGCATACCAAGCGGTCTCCACTTCGTAAGAACGTAACTTTCGGAGATGAGAACGATCGGTATTCCAGCCATGCGGATGGGCTATCTGCTCGGGGAAGTGAACATGCTTCACCACGACCCGCCTTCGCTCTGTACCACTCAGCTCATAACGAAGAATAGCGCCATAGCCGCTCCAAAGTTCCTGAATCACTTCGATTAAGCTGATATCGCTTGCGCCAGTGGCGTTCTTGATTATTTTCTGAAAATCTTCATGCATCGTCTTCTGAATTGCTCCCGAAAAGAGTGCGCTGTCGCAGGAAGCTGCTAATACAGTCATGAGCCCAACGATAGTCGCTGTCACAGCAACTCTCGGCGATGAAGGCCAGATCCTCCCGGTTATAACCACGCCCCTCTTTTTGCCTTATTCCTAAGTTTTCGAAGCGATCGATCAACTCTTTGTCCCAATAGTATTCCTCAATCGACTTGCTACCGCCCTTCTCTACAATCCTGGTTTCAGTGCAGGGAATCAGACTCTTCAACGACCGGTGGGACAAACCCAGAGATTTTGCAGCCGCAGAAATATTGAGTAGCTCGTTCCCTTGTTTCTTGCGAATAATCCTTCGGTCGCGATCAGGGGACTGGTTATGCGAACAGGCAGAGTACGGCTTCAGGTAATCGATCAGTTCACTGATCTCATCCGCCGCGAAATCCTCAACCGCAAAGAGGATCCGATACTTGAAGTCTGCCGTTTCAAGACGACAGTCGAAGCTCGGTGCGGTCAAATTTTCTCCCTGCTTCACCCGTAGCGACAGGTTGTGCTCGAATTCGAGGATCTCGGCGTGAGCATCCTCTTCTTCCATGTAGCTTTCAATTATCCTGTTTTTAAGCGGTCCCTCTTCGAGGTAGAAGAACAACTCGCCATCTAAGCTTTCGACCATTTCTAAAAGTTCTGAGATCATGTCATTCACTTGCTAACGGTTACGTCGGGATACGGATAGTTCTGCGCATTACGCAGCCAACAATAAACTACCAACAATACTCCCTCGATTCCACTCTGGATTTCTCGACGAACGCCTCTTGCTAAATCACCGCCACCTTCTATCCTATTAAAAGATCTTTTATTCAATTTAGATGAATGGAGTTTTCATGCTTGATCGCCTGGAGATCACCAAAAACTGGTTGCCGCGCTACACCGGAATGCCGCTCGAGAACTTCGGTGACTACATTTTGCTGACGAACTTTCAGCATTACGTCAACAGATTCGCTGAACTATTCAGCTGCGATATTCAGGGCGAAGGCAAGCCGATGCAGTCCGCAACCAACAGTAACGGCCTGACCATTATCAATTTCGGCATCGGCTCGGCGAATGCGGCGACCATCATGGACCTGCTCAGTGCCATACAGCCTAAAGGAGCATTGTTTCTCGGCAAGTGCGGCGGGCTGAAAAAATCGACAGAGATCGGCCACTTCATTTTGCCGAATGCCGCGATTCGTGGTGAGGGGACCAGCAACGATTATTTCCCAGTCGAAGTTCCGGCGCTGCCATCATTCAAGCTGCATAAATTTGTATCTGAAAAGATTATCGACCATGGCCACGATTACCGCACCGGGGTGGTTTACTCAACCAATCGACGGATCTGGGAGCATGATCAGAATTTTCAGGAGAAACTTAAAAAAACCACCAGTATCGGCATCGACATGGAGACCGCAACCATTTTTATTGTCGGGCACTACAACATGATCGCACGCGGTGCACTCTTGCTCGTCTCTGATGTGCCAATCACACCGGAGGGAGTGAAAACCGAAGAATCAGACCAGCAAGTGACCCAACTCTGGGCCGATAGTCACCTGCAGATCGGCATTGACGCAATGACTGAAATTGGCGAAAAGGGTGAAAAGATTAAACATTTTCTGTATTGAAATCCTGCGTCGAACTAATGGCCCGCAGAATGCGCATAAATCTGCGGGAAAGAGATATATACAACAATTTTACAGGGGTGGGAGAGATAATGAGAACAGTTAAGGATCTGATGAAAATCCGTCAGGGAGAGGTCTACACCATCAATTCTTCGCAGACCATCTATCAAGCCTTGATACTTATGGCCGAGAAGAATGTCGGTGCCCTGCCGGTTTTAGAGGAGCATCGTTTAGTGGGGATCATTTCCGAGCGGGATTATGCGCGTAAGGTCATCCTTAAGGGCGCATCGTCACTCGACACGATGGTCAAGAAAATCATGACCGAGCGCCTCATCTCTGTCGATTCAGAAACCTCTCTGGAGAAATGTCTCGATATCATGACCAAGCGCCATGTGCGGCATCTGCCCGTTATTGAGAATGAAGATCTGGTCGACTTCATCTCGATCGGTGATCTGGTCGAGAAGGTGCTGGCGAACAAGGATCGCCAAATCACCGAACTCTCGGCCGCGGAATCTCCCTAAGTTTCACCTTCAACCATTCGTGACCCTGAATCTGCGTTACTGTGGAAGATCCAGGGTGACGGTCTTGCCGCCGTATTCATGAAGCGAATCGTGACCGAGAACTGTGACACTTCCCGTTTCGCCGGGGATCCTTACATTTGGTAAGCTGCGGGTGAAAGGTTGCTCGTTGGTGTGCGGATGGTACAAAACGCGCGTCCCTAAAACAGAGCCCTCCGCATCAATGATGTCCCATTTGTTCGCAAAGTGATCCCAGCCTTCATCCTGATGGGAGAGGGTGACTTGAAAGAGATAGGTATTGTCGCCACTCTTTGTCACCTCGACCTTCACCACATCAACCTCACCAGCCTGTGCGGTCACAACCGAAATCAAAATCAACAGGATCGAAGCGAGATAAATATTCATCGGTCTCTCTCCCCATCTAAAGTCCAAGATCTATCATGTTGAATTCTACCACTGAATTAATGGATTTCGAAAAGGCAGCGGCCCTTCCTGAAGAGAGCTCGCAAAGGTTACTTGTGTTTCGGCACCTCGGCAGCGTCCAGAATCTGGACAATCCGTCTGGCGTTACCAGCAGTCATCACAGCGATGGGGATGAAGAAGAAAGCATTTTTGTCGTGGTAAAGAAGAAAGCCTGGGTCCAACTTACGGTACCCAACAAAATTATCCCAAGGCTGGCTGTAGCCCGAGTTTTCGCTACGCACCGATATCTCTGCCGGGGAGACCGCCACCGTCAGTTCCTTACCGAAGAAGGGGTGCTGACAGGCGCCACGTAACGATTTTAAGATCAGCAGATGTTTCGCCAAAACACCATAAAATCCGGTCGCCATCATCAATCCGGCGATGATTCGCGACTCATAAAAACCACCAAAACCGAGTGCCCCGATAACAATGCAGATCGCACCCCACAGGTAATGAAATTTTATCGAAGGATCACACCCGTAGTGAGCATCGTAAAATTGCCGCCAAAGATCTTTGCTGAGTTGGTAGTTGAGGATGATGGTTTCTGGCATCGGTTTATGCTTTTTTGTGAGGGTGAATTCAACGCAAATAACAGGATTGTTTTACCCTATGGGCAAGGTTTTGTCGTGGCGTTTTTTGTGAGCAGTTGCGATCACTCCTCTAGCGAGGAGTGGTTTTCAAATCAGTTAGTCATAATCCCCCATGGTGCCAAATACCTTAATCAGGTAAGGTGAACGGATAATGAGCAGCTGTCCCTATCCGCAAGGACTCTTCTGCACCGCGACAGAAACAAGTCGGCAGGGATCAGACCGCCCGTTTAACTTGAGTTTCGACAACACTACGAAGGAGGAGATGAAGAATGAAAAAAATGCTACTGGTAGCAATCTGTTGCCTCTTCGCCACGGGGGCCCTGGCAGAGACGCAGTCTTTTCAGATGAGCTTAATCCCTGACATCGCCATTCAATCCCGAGCCACCCATATCGAAGGGGTCTCACTGAGCATCTGGGGTGAAAATCCACAAAATGCCTTAGCCCTTGGAGTTGTCAACGGTTCTAACGGTGACAGCTCAGGAATCTCACTTGGACTCCTGGCAAATTATACCGAGACCTACACCGGAGCCCAGCTCGCATGGATCGCAAACTACTCTTCCATTAAACTGACCGGGCTGCAGTGGGCAGCATTCAACTATGCAGAGAGGTTACATGGCCTTCAGCTCGGATTTGTCAACTTTGCTGGGGCTTCTGACAAAGGGGTTCAGGTCGGACTTCTAAACTTCATGAATAATACAAAAGGCTGGTTCGATAACTTCCCCACCGAAGTTGCACCCGCCATGGTCCTTGTCAACTGGCGTTTCTAGGAACTTGTCGGACTTAACGGGCGACCAGTGCACAACTGCCATCAGACACGAGATAAAACGTCCCCCTGTGACTTCAGTTATAAAGTCATAGGGGGACGCTTCTTTTCTTCCTCAACGAATAAAGTGCATATAGGCTTTATCTTCTCGTTCTGGAGGAATAACCATCCCTTGACCATTCTCAACCAACTTCATCAGCCACGCCATATTCTTGCCGAGAATTCGCATGATCTGGACACCCTCGATGTCTTGGACCACTTCTCCTGGCTGAGTGCCGTGAATGACGTTCCAGTAATTGGAGGTCGGCAGTAACATCTCTGAATAGAGCAGGAAATTGTTCAACTGCTCAAAGGTCGGCAGTCCGCCAGAACGTCTGACTGCGACCAGCGCAGCTCCGACCTTGTGACGAAACAGGTTACCGTTGACACCAGAGACGTAAAACGCCCGGTCCAGAAAAGATTTCATGGCGCCACCCATCCCTGCAAAATGCACCGGTGAGCTTAAGATGATACCATCGGCGGCCATCATTTTCTGAATCCACTCATTGACGTCGTCACCAGGCAACACACAACGCTCATTTTGATTTTCACGGCATTTGCCGCAGGCGGTGCAGCCCCTGATCGCCTTGCTGCCAACCTGGATGACCTCTGTTTCAATCCCCTCTTTTTCAAGTTCAGCAGTAACCATGCTGATGGCATGATAGGTATTGCCTTCTTTACGAGGACTGCCATTAAACGCCAGAACTTTCATAATATTTAACTCCCGTTGCATGCATACCCACTATGGTTGATTCAGGATTATATACGTCAACTATCAACATCACTTCGAACGACCTTGAAATCATGGCTGATCAAGGGCGGCACACCGCAGGTCAGCGATCAGTCGTGGCTCTGACAAAACGCCGCATAATTGAGTTTGCAATTTAAATGTGACGTCTGCTAATATCCGCGCGAGTTCAGGGTTTAGATCCCTCTTCTCCGATAAGAGCAAAACCGGGGCGACCCGGTGACGCAGAGCCACGGGTCACATCGCTGTGATAGCCGGGTCGCCGAAGAGATCAATGGAGGGAAATTAGTGCCCACACTAAATTTCTACTTATAACCATCTTCGGCTTTTGCCGAGGATTTTTTTTGTTCAAAATACACTTAACAGAGAATACTTGAAAAAGGAAAAAACATCATGCTCAGATCAATGAAAATCATTCTGGTAATCTTATTTGTTGTTGGGACTGTTTACCCGGTTGGGGCTGCTCCTATCGTCTTTGCAGACAAGGCTCAAGACACCCAAACCATGAATTCACTTATGGCACAAACCGAGAGTGGAGTTATCACTCTGGAGCAAGCCTTGGTTGCCGCTATAGAAAAGGGTATTTCTTTTAATGTGATTATTGATGCCTGTAATAGTCGAGGCATTGCCCTTAGTAACATCATAACTGCCGCAGCAACGATCGGCATAAGTTCCACAGCCATTATGGCCTGGATGGCCGATGCAGAGGTTCCGGCAGCACAGATAAATACAGCTTACGCAGCGGCAACAGGGCAGCCAGATACCGGACTGGGATACACGCCTGCGCAGTCGGATACCAAGCCTGTAACAGTACCGCCGGTCACCACGACCCCGACCGGAACGACCCCGAAACCATCGGTCAGCCCAAGCACCCTTTGATTTGTTGAACGACGCCAGGAGCCAAAACAAGGCACTCTGAGGGTTCCTGCTGGCGTGGCCCATGTCAAAATGTTCTTAGCTCAAGTTGTGCTGTTTTCAAATCGAAGCGACCCCTTTTTAGCGGGTCGCTTTTTTAGTTTAAATCCCTTTTCTATATTGGGCGTTGGTGGTCGGATGAATCATTTTTTCGAGCTCCAACCTTGAAGCTGAGTCCCCTCTCAGTAGATTTTCAAACCTCTCAATGAGACGAGCTCTATCCCCATCCTGTTTGGTCTCGGTTTCAACAGCGGTTAAATCGATACAAAAGCTTGAGAACATCCCCGGCAAATCGCTCACGATCTCGGTATTTAAGAAATTATGATCATTAAAGATTCGGTGGTAACAACCGGCAGCTTTATCGATAAAGAGCGGCACGGCTTTTAAATTCGTAACGGATGAAGACCGGGTACACTCCTGGAGGCAGTCTTCATCAATCCTACTTTTATCACAGCCCTCAACCTGATGAACCAGACACTGGCGACTCGTCATAAGCACAATCGGATGATAAATGCTGTAGTAGAGCTTGAAACCTTGCGGTGCAACAATATTTTTAATCTGCCTCTGGCTGAGTTCATTGGAGATAAAGGCACCAGAACAGTTGAACTCTTCCTTCAGACATAAAAGGCTGAATGAATTCACCGTATTCAGATAAGGTCCTGCAACCCAGGCGATCCCCAACTCACAGGCCGCGTAAGCGATCCCGGTATTATTGGTGACGATCCGTTTCGGCATGGCTCGTTTTAGAATATCAACCGCAGCCGTATAGTCTTTGCCGATTAAAACCGCTGGGAACCAGGGGGTTATTTGGGGATTCTCGATAAACAGCTCTACAAATTCTGAATAATCGGTCTTAAAGCAGTTTGGTAGTTGAAAAAACAGCTCTATATCCCTTTCAGAGCACAACTCCAACTGCGGCCGAGAAGAGATCAAGACCGAAAGAGTAGCTGATGTCACCTGGGAGGTATGGGGCTGTCGAGACCGCTCTCTCAACTGTGGAATCTCAACCGGTTCAACCTTCTCTCTTGCGCCGTTTAAGAGGAAGATGATCCTCTTCTTTATGGAGGTGAGCTCTTTAAAAGGAAGGAAAAGACCCTCCTGCAGAGCTGTCAGGTCTAACTCCTTAATGAAAAATTCGGTCTCGTGTAGCGAACCCAGCCGCTGCTTCAAGTTCTCGTGATCGAGTTGCCTGGTGCTGGTACCGCTGCGACTGAAATCATCCCTCGCTGCAGGGACAAGCGTGGCATCTGAAGAGAGTTCGAAACAGCTATCAACTGCTGCAACCGATACCTTTAACGGACCACCAGATTCCCCGGCAAAACTAATTCTTATTGGAGGCTTTGCGATACTTAATTCTTTAATTTCATCTTTAACCGTCATGATAATTCTGGTTTTTGTGTCATGAAGTTCTTTTTTAACCTGATCCAATCCTTCATCTGTCAAGCAACCCGCGATCTCGGCATAATGCTGGGCCGAATTATCGCGGGGATTATCAATGTACATGTCTTTGTTGATATCACCCTGCAGGAACGAGTTGGTGAAGTCCCGGTTAAAGACCCGATAAAGATCGGCATCATCAGTGCTGGAATCCTTTGAATTGTAAAAATCATCGAGCAGTCGTCGCCACGCACTCACCACCGTATAAACGTAATGAAACTTCTTCACCCGTCCTTCTATCTTTACCGAGTCGACCCCGGCAGCATAGAGCGCCTCAAGGTCGTTAAATGCCGAATTATCTTTAAGGTTAAGCGGGAAGCTCATCCCTTCAGGGGTGGTTAAATATTGTTCGCGACAGGGCTGGCTACAGCGCCCGCGATTACCCGATTTTCCCTCGAGAACAGAGCTTATGTAGCAGAGACCCGAAAAAGAGATACAGTTGGAACCATGCACGAAAACTTCACTTTCGATATGATTGTCATGCCCGACCAGAGTGAGCGCTTTGATCTCCTCCAGATTTAATTCTCTGGATAAATTAACCCGCGTTACACCCAGTTTACTGAGGAACTTTATCTGCCCTTCATTGTGGGTTGTCACCTGGGTTGAGGCATGTATTTTCAGAGTTGTGAAGTATTTTGATAAGAGATAAAAGAGGCCAAAATCCTGAACAATGACGCCATCAATATTGCTATTTACGAGGTTGTTGAGTAAAGCAGCAAGAGCCTTGAATTCACTCTCAACGATAACGACATTAATTGTCAAAAAAACCTGACAGTCATGGCGATGCGCAAGATTGATAATCCCGCGTAAATCCTCAAGCTCGATATTGGTGGCCCGATTCCTGGCATTAAATTTATTCAGCCCGCAATAGATCGCATCCGCACCGGCGACAATCGCAGCCTTTATCGAATCAAGATCACCCCCTGGGGCGAGTAGTTCAATTTTTCGTTTCATGGGACTGATTGTAACTTAATTGTATTGATGACATGAGTGAAAAATCTTTCCTGTAGCCCCCCTTTTCGTCTGAAAATTGCACAAAACCCCCATTTTCTACACATAGCTGTTAAGGTTGACTGAACTGCTTTTTTTCAATCTACCCTTCCAGTATTTCTGTATGTCAAAAAATTGAGGGGTGATCACGAGCCGGGACGATATATCGACAGAAGAGATCATCAACTTAAAAAACGATGACAATGGAGGGGGCCGGTAATATGATCCGAAATTCCACAGAGGCGCGAATTCTTGTTGTTGATGATGACCAATCGGTTCGCGCTGCACTCAAACGTTCATTTCTCAACGAAGACTGGCAGGTCAGCTGTGCGATTTCCGGTAGCGAAGCCCTTAATATCCTCGCACAACAACAGCCATTTAATGTCATTGTCGCCGACTATTTCATGCCGAATATCAACGGGATTGAGTTCCTGCTCAAGATCGATCAAAAATACCCGCACATCTTTTGCATCATGTTAACCGCCTACCCATATTGCGATGCCATCAAACGCGCCTTGAGCAAAAACCCCAATACAATCCTGCTCGAAAAACCCTGGGATGAGCGGCTGGTGCAGATCATCACCCGGGTTATTGCAGAGCAGCAACTTGCACAACACAGCCGTCAAGCCTGAGGCTGGGCTGGGCTGGAGAGAAAGAAGAGCTTGTAGCCGAACAGAAAAGCTGGGATAGCCCCGCTCTCGGAAACTCACTTTGACCTCTCACCGCATGACCGATATGGCAGGCTTGTCCGTTCTCCACGCTCAGAGGTCACGAATGATAAAGCCCATGTTACCGATCATGACTTTTTCGTTTTTATCCCCCAGCCACAACCGAACCGAACGTTCGCCGACCAGTTCAAAGCGCATGCTTTTATCTTCAATAGTCGCGACCTTGTCGCCGGCTTCGGTATAGACCTCAACCACCCGATGAGTGCCGATCGTATCTGCTTTTAAATCGTACATTTTCTGTTGAGCGCTCTCACAACCGATCAGAAGCAACGTCATACTCAGTACAAAAACAATCAATATTCTCTTCATGGGATTCCCTTTCTCGCGGGTGCTTAATTCACTTGTCATCTCTACGGTATCACAAGAATTTTGAGTCGTTAAATACTATCAGACAACAGGTCGGAGAGCGGCTCGTGATGATAGATGGCCAACCGATCGCTGGCGCGGGTGATGGCGACATACAACAGGTTTTTCCCCGGCTCAAAGGAGAGGTCAGCGGTCTGCAGACGTACACCCGGCAGACCCTTAAGGGCGGCATAAACCGTTGCGGCCCCATGTTTGAACCGACAGATGATCGCGGTGAGGCTGGTTTGCTCGCGCATCAGTAGGGCTCCGACCGCGCGACGCAGGTGGCTGAGCGACTCGGCCTGGGTAGCAAAGTCACGAAAGCGCGGGTCCGGGCCTTCGTTAATAACCTTACCGACCGGGCGCCCAGAAACCTTTGATGCCAGAGCCATGATCTGCCTGGTCGAACGATAGCTGATATCGAGCTCCCCCGAGGAGAGACCAGCATTCCTGAGCTCCATCTGAAAGGTGGAGAACCCGGCCGAGTCGACAAAATCGAGGATCTTCTGTTTCTCATCGGCGCAGACCGTGAGACTGCGCTTGTCGGTGGTAGCCAACATCAGGGCCTGAAGTTCCACCAGCGACAAATCCTGCGCCTCATCGATCAGCACATGATCGTACCAGTCGAGGGCATCGGGAACCTCCAGCCCTTTTCTACGCAATTGAGCCAGCAGGATCAGCGGACCGGCATCGTCGAAAGCGATCTCCCTGCTCTGCCCCTCCAACAGGCGTCGTCCCTCACGGGCCAACGTTTCAATCTGCGCTGAATCACCCAGATGCCGGCGGCACAGGGCTGAGTCGGCGTAAAAACCACCCAGATCTTCAAGCGGAGAGCACAGACTCTTTTTCGTCACATATTCAAGCAGAGCGGCGTAAATGCCGGAGCTCTTTTTCAGCCCGCTGAGCCCGCCGCCGACCTTGGGCGTAAAATTCGCGGTGATCCCGAGCGAGCGCAGCGCCTTGACCGCCCAGGAGTGGAAGGTTTCGACCGGCAACTGATTGGTCAGCAGATCGACCGAGGTTTTCTTGACATAGTTGCGCAGCGACTTGTTAAACATCACCACCAGACAACGCTTGGGGCGGAAACGTTCCGGTTGGTTGAAGATCAGGTAAGAGAGTCGGTGCAGGGCGACCGTGGTCTTGCCGCAACCGGCGCCACCGGTCAGGTAGAGACAACCCTCACTCTCACGCGTGATCAGCCCGAATTGCTCACGCGAGATCAACGAGACGATATCGACCATGCGATGATCGCCGCTCGCCTCCTTCTTGACGACGCTGGCGTTCTGCTGACCGCTATCGCTCCACAGGCCGTCCCGCTTTTCGAAGGAACCGGTCCCGGTCTGCACTGAGCGCAGTTCGCGATTGGCTATGCCATAGATGAGCTTCTTCTCGATCTTGCCGGTCCGCTCACGATCACCGATATCGTCTTCGTAGTCTTCCCCCTCGTCCCATTCGTAATAGAGCTTCGAAACTTGCGCCTTACGCCAATCGGTGACCACAACCCGCGAGCCAGCCATCAGCCCTTGTTTGCCAAACAGAATATGCCTGCGACCGATGGTCGGATCGTCATCGCAGATCGCCAGTCCGGCCAAGTAAGGACTCGCCAGCTGCTCGAAGGGAGGGAGATATTTGTACGGATCGTACTGATCGAGACGCATCATCTCAAGCGTCAGCTTATCTTTTTCTCGCGGATTGTTGGACTCAAGACGTTCGGATTTCAACGCCCGAATTTTCCGGTCATGGCTGGCAATCTGCTCCTTGCGATCCTGATTGTAGCGGTCAGCCGCCTGACAGATTTCACTAAGACGCTGCTCTTCTGCAGAGATGTCGGCCGCCGTTGCGGGATCAAGGGTGTCGGGCATAGCTGTTCTCAATCAGAGGGAGTGACTGTTCGCAAAAATGAGCAGGGACGATAGCTGCTTTGAAGTGGAACTTCAACTCTCTATTTTTTCTTGCAGATTAGTTATGGCTTTAGTTGCGACAAAGGTCGCTCTCAGCGGGGCCGGATGTCCTTCGATGGTTTTATGCGGATCTTGCGGATCGAGGTAGTCGGCCAGTGACTCAAAGCTCATCCACTCGGTGCGGCGTTGCTCCTTGGTACTGGTGCGGTTGATATCGACGCAGGCAATATCGGTGAAACCACAGCGCTGTAACCATAAGGTCAGGGCGGCAATCGAAGGGAGGAACCAGACATTGCGCATCTTTGCATAACGCCCCTCCGGCATGAAGATCCTCTCCTGATCCCCTTCGACAATCAGGGTTTCGAGGATGAGTTCGCCACCGGAGCGCAAACAGCCTTTTAACTCAAGCAGGTGATCAAGCGGTGAACGGCGATGATAGAGCACCCCCATCGAAAAGACGCTGTCGAAGCAGCCCAGACCGGCCGGAAGATCCTCCAACCCCAGCGGCAGAACATGATGCTGAGCATCGGCCAGATAGCGCTGCATCACCAGGAATTGCATGACAAAAACCAGGAACGGGTCGATTCCAAGGACGAACTCAGCCCCAGCGCCACGCATCCGCCAGCCGTGATAGCCATTCCCGCAACCGATATCGAGCACTTTGCGACCCACCAGGGATTGAATGTGCGGCAGGACGCGCTCCCATTTCCAGTCAGAACGCCACTCGGTGTCGATATCGATCCCGAACAGATTGAAAGGTCCTTTGCGCCAGGGATGAAAGGTTTTGAGTTGTGCCTTAAATTCTTCACGGCTGACAGCACCCAGGTCTTCTGACCGGCCAATCTCAACCCCGGTTTTCAGCTCGACCTGCGAGGGTCGTATCTCCGGCAACGCCTGAAGGGCTGTTTGCCAACCGACCAGCTGCGCGTTCTTCGCTAAAGAGAGTTTTTCCGGCAGGAGGTGACGCAACTCCTGCGCCCACTGGTGCTGACCAAGCGCTTCAAGTTGTGGATATAAAGACTGATAAAAGGTCATTTTATCGCGACCAACGAGGCAAAGTTAAAGCACTGGAACCAGAGTTCAGAAAAAGCAAAGCCCGCCGCTTGCAGGCGCTGTTGATGACAGGCCAGAGTCTCTGGAATCATCACATTTTCCAATGCCGTCCGCTTCTGGCTGATCTCCAGATTGCTGTAGCCGTTGGCCCGCTTAAAGTCGAGCTGTAGTTCGTCTTGAAGCTGCTGCCGATCTGGCTGCTCAAAGGCGATTTTCTCTGACAAAATCAAGATACCACCAGGTTTTAAGCCCTGATAAATCCGCGTGATCAAATCCAGGCGCTCGACCAGAGGGATGAACTGCAAGGTCAGGTTCATCACCACGACCGAAGCATTTTCAATACTGACATCCTGCAGATCGGCACAGACCATCTTGACCGGAACAATTGAAGCGTTATCGCGCTCCAAAAGCTCTCGTGCCCGCTCAATCATCGCCGCTGAATTATCGACGGCAATAATCTCACAATCAGCCTGACAAATCCGTTGGCGCATCGCCAGGCTGACCGCCCCTAACGAACCCCCCAAATCATAACATTGGCTGCCTGCCTGAGCATACTTCGCCGCCAGAATCCCGATGGTGGAAATCATCATCCCGTAACCGGGGACCGAGCGCTGAATCATGTCTGGAAAGACATCGGCGACCCGTTCATCAAACTGGAAATCGATAATTTCATTCAAGGGTGTAGCGTAAATAGCATCTTGTTTTTTTATCACGGATTGCTGTCCTTCTTGTATTGCCCGGTGATACATGCAGATGGGCAATCAATTTGGACTGAAGGGAAAAAAGAGTCAAAGAAAAAAATCTGTTGGAATAGTACCAACTCTCACCTCTTGAAGAACGATTTGCGTCCTAGAGGAGAACCCGATTGCCATAGACACTCTGAGCGAACATATTCTCGGCAAATGTCTGGAGGGGAAAATCCGGGAATGGCATGACTAAAGAACTGCAGTCACCGATTGGGAAGTGAACAATTACATCAAGAGATACTGATCCTGCTGATCCCTTCAGGGCGAGCGGCCGGAAACAACTGTAAGAATTAAATAGGTCGCCTCCACACGTTTACAAATGAAAGATGTAAACGCGACCCCAGTCAATTTGGTTCTGTTAGCGAATTAAATTGATTTTGATTTCCACGACTCTCGTCTTAAAACTCTTTAGACAAGTGAGATTTGCCGAAAACCTTGCATAAGACAACTTAAGAGACACGCATCAAGTGGGATCATGGAATGTATCAGCACTCTCGATAAAGCAGACATGAAAACGGCCACCTCAGAAATGGGGTGGCCGTTCTTGCTTTGCAGGGTTTCTAGGGATTTCTCGTTTCAACCAATTTCACACCCTCCAAACATTGTAAGGCGATAAATAAGAAACCCCTCCATTTGACCTCAACCTATGACCGGGTATAATTGCCAAAGTCTTATTTATGTCGGGGTATCTGAGGATTGCAGAGGATGATGAGATATGAACACAAGCCATCCCTAGAATAGTGGGTGGATTTTTATGTCTTTGGAAACATCAATTAGTACGATTAACCGTGTCCACTTTTCGTAGGTAAGGCAATCTAATAAGGAGAATTGTTATGTACTGTTCCAAAGGTTGTAAAAAATGTTCTCTGTGTCTTGGAGAAGACAAGTAAAGTCCCAAAGCCCACATTGCTCAGGTTGTAGAGCACATGGTTGGCAAGGGTGAGCTTATCAAGCGCCGGGTGACTTTTTCTTATAGGTCATCCTCTGTAGAACACCAAACGCCCACGGTTACCAGATCGTGGGCGTTTCTCATATTGCGCTATCAATCGAACACATTTACTGGATTGCAGACGTTTCAGGACATTCCAGATCCAGACCTTCTTCACCATACTTGAGATGGATGTGCATAATATCCCCACCGTTTCTGTTCCCCCGTATACCGGAAATCCTCTGTCTCCTTTGGTGCCCAATAGATCTTTTCCTTTTCGGCGACCGGTGGGTGTCAAGATAGTTGTCGCTCCATTCAATTATGCTGCAGCATCGAGGTCCTCTGTTGAGAGCCTTTTAGGTGCTGGGTTAAGTATGACTGCCTCTATCGGATCCCAGTTCCGCGTTCTTCGTGTCCATCGGTTT